>NZ_JBWYIQ010000047.1:0-14426 GCF_056779795.1 Acinetobacter sp. ANC_7682
CCATGGCATATGAGCTACTAGCCCAAGGTAAATCATTTGAATTGCATTATTGTGGCAGTAGTCGCGATCGCTGTGCTTTCGTCGAAGAAATAGAACAGGGACCACTTGCACCATTTACAACCTTCCACTTTAAAGCAGAAGGTTCAAGTCATCGCGAATATCTTAACCAGCATATTAAGCAATTAGATGCTCAATCTCATATCTATACATGTGGCCCGAATGGCTTTATGGATTGGGTCATTGATTTAGCTAAAGTGAATCACTTTGCTGATCAGCAGATTCACAGAGAATATTTTAACGTTGAAACAGATGTCACAGGCGATAGCTTTGAAGTCGTTGCACAGCGCAGTAATAAAATTATTACGGTTGCAGCGGATGAGAGTTTGATCGATGCATTAGCGAGAGAAGGCATAAAGATTGAGAAATCATGTGAACAAGGTGTGTGTGGTACATGTTTGTGTGATGTATTAGAAGGTGAGCCTGACCATCGTGATGTGTATTTAACGGATGAAGAAAAAGAGAGTAATGACCAAATACTTGCATGTTGTTCAAGATCAAAAACCAAACAACTTGTATTGGATATTTAAAATTTTAATTACATATCTTCATTTAAATACTATTTCGATATAAAAAAGGATAATCAATGAAAAATATGCGGCTTCAACAGCAAAGTAGTTATTCATGGGGATGGATTTTACTTTTATCTTTATTAATGGCATTAGGTCCATTATCAGTTGATATGTATTTGCCAGCTTTAAATCATATGGCTGGAGATTTATCTGTTAGTGTGCAAAAAGTTTCAAATACATTGCCTGCATATTTTCTAGGATTAGCTATAGGACAGCTATTGTATGGTCCCATCAGTGACGCAATAGGTCGAAAAACGCCACTGTACATTGGATTAGGAATTTACATTTTCGCAAGTTTACTATGTGTATATGCTCAAGATATAAATCAATTAATGTATCTTAGAATAATACAAGCTCTAGGTGGATGTGTAGGAGTAGTTATAGTAAGGGCAGTTGTTAGGGATTGTCTTACTTTACAAGCATCTGCTCAAGCATTTACTACCTTAATGATGATTTTAGCTATTGCACCAGTGATTGCGCCAAGTATTGGTGCACTTATATTGGAATATTATCATTGGCGCACGATTTTTTTATTATTAGCATTAATGGGTATAGCTTGTCTACTTGGCATTCATTTCTTCTTTAATGAATCACTACCGAAATCACAGCGCACGAAATTCCATATTAAAAAAAGTTTTAATTCCTATGTAGACCTCATAAAAGATCACACATTTTATCTTCCTATGTGTATAGGAGGATTGTCTGGCGGAGTGATGTTTACTTTTTTAAACTCGGCTTCTGCTGTAATGATTGGGGAATTTGATCTAAATGAAAAAGTTTTTGGTTTGATTTTTGGATTAAATGGAATTGGAATAATATTACTTTCATTTCTTAATAAAGTTCTAATAAAGATATGGAATATAAAATCAATTTTATTTTTAGGGTTGATGATTCAAGCACTAGGAGTCTTATTGCTAGGTGTAGGGTGTTTTTACAGCTTTAAGATTTTAGTTTTTATTTCAATATTTATAATAGTTTCTACAATGGGGTTAATAGGTCCAAGTTCATTAGCATTAGCAATGAAAAATCAAAATAAGCGTGCAGGTGCAGCTAGTGCAATGATGGGTAGTATGCATTTTTCCTGTGGTTTAATAAGTGGGATTATTTTAAATTTTATTTTTTTTAATGCTTTAATTAATATGTTTGTTGTTATGAGTATTTTTATTTTAATAGCATTAATACTGTATTTTTATGCTTTAAAGGAATTATAATTTTTTATAAAGGCCTATAAATAATCCCAATCCTGCTTAAGGAAATGACACCACTCATTTTTAAGGTTTATCTATCATTTTGTGATGAAATGTCTATGCTTTGATCGGCTTTGTTGCACAAAGATTTGAAATGCAAAGCGCCCCTAATTGAGCCAAATTTAAGGCGTAACTTGGGTAAGTGGTCGACCTAATTCCGTAATCTGTTGAGGACTGCTACACGTGCATGAATCTCATTGACTTGGTTGTTAAAACTCCTTGCACTGAGTTTATCTCCTAATAATTTAATGCAGTGCATTTTAGTTTCAACCAAACTTCGCCGATGATAGCCTGACCATTTTTTCCATAGTGTCCTGCCTAAACGTTTAACTGTTCGAAGTAATTCATTTCGCTCTAGCGAGCTAAGCTTTGTATCTTTCCATGGTTCCGCATTTTTTCTAGGTGGAATCACCGCATGTGCTTGCCGATCTGCAATGACCTGACGGCATTGCTTGGTGTCATAAGCTCCATCGGTATAAACAGAGTCAATCTGCTCATCTTGTGGAATCTGATTAAGTAAATCACCAAGCACCTGTGAATCACTGACATTATTGGTTGTAAGCTGAATTGCTCGTATTTGTAGGGTTTTAACATCTATACCAATATGAAGTTTACGCCATTGGCGACGATATTTAGGTCCATGTTTCTTGCATTTCCATTCGCCCTCACCTAGAAACTTCATGCCTGTAGAGTCTACGAGTAGATGCAGCCCATCGCTACTTTTTTGGTAGCTGATTGCAATATCAATATGCTTTTTTCTTCTACAAAGCGTGGTGTAATCTGGTGCTGTCCAATTTAATCCGCAAAGTTTAATCAGACTTTGCACAAAGCCAGTGACCATACGTAAAGACAGACGGAATAAGGATTTAATCATTAAGCAGCATTGGATGGCTGCATCGGAGTAGGTTTGATTTCGCCCTTGTTTGCCTTTTGATGGAGCATACCATTGCGTAGCAGGATCAAACCAAATAGTAATATTTCCGTGATGAATGAGTGCTCGGTTATATGCGGGCCAATTGGTTGTGCGGTAGATTTTATGTGTAGGCTTCTTCATTCGTAAATTATATTATTGAAGAAGCCCTTAAGAACAGCTTTGTGCAATAAAGCCGCTTTGATCTAATAACACTAAAAATTAATCATAAAATTACGTTTATATCATGATTTTAAAGAAAATACTTATCCGCGATTCGGGTTATAAATAGAGATTATTTTAAATATTATATTATTACTTTGGTTTATTGGGGATAATATTTTTATTTTATTTTTTTATATATAGAGTGTTTAATTGTTTTTAAATCAGATCATTTTGCTTTTAGCTATTTTAATAAAAATATTATTAAATGGAAGTTTGCAAAAATTCTAAATATTATTAATTTAATTTTTAGGGATCTGTTTTTGGCTATTAATGGGTATTCAGTAGAATAATGTGATAGGTACCATATGTCGAAACAGTTAAAACTTACTCAATCAGTAATAATATTAATATTTGCTAGTACGGCCATGATTCAAGTACATGCAGATTTCATCGAAGACAGTAAAACCAGTCTTAATCTTAGAAATTTTTATTTTGATCGATCCTATGATCAAGATCATCTGCCAGCATTTGGCAGCTGGACACAAGGGGCAAACCTAATTTTTGAATCAGGCTATACTGATACGCCGCTTCAAGTGGGATTGGACGCGAGTATTCGTTATGCTGTTTTACTTGATAGTGAACATCGTCAGACCAGTGACTTGATCGTGCCTTATGATCCTGCCAAAGGTGAATTAAAAAGTGATTATGCTAAATATGGCGTCACCCTAAAATTAAAAGCAGGTAATACTGAATTAAAAGTTGGCGAATTGTTGCCAAGAACACCTATTGTGTATTTTGATGATTCAAGACAGTTGGTGACATCTTTAGCTGGAGCCATGCTAGAAAATAAGGATATTCAGAATTTAAAAGTTACTGCAGGGCGTATTACATATACAAATGCCCGTAATGATGACGAATACCGTAAATTGAGTATGCAGACTGCGGGGCCTGTCAAGGAAAGTGATGGACTAAATCTATTCGGTCTGGATTATGAACTTACTCTAGACTTGTCGACATCTTACTGGTTTGGTCAACTGGAAGATATTTACCAGCAACATTATGTAGGCGTTAATTATAAAAAACAGCTGGATCAAACCAAAGTCAAATTCGACTTGAGCTATTTCTATAATGAAGAGGATGGTGATGCCTATTATGGAAAGATTGACAGTCAAGTCTTGGGGGGAATGACCACACTTCAGCATCAGAATCACCGGTTTACGGTCGGTCTGCAAAAGAACATCGGAGACAGTAGTTTCCCTTTACTGACCGGTTATTCTCCACAACCGTATTTACAGGCTTGGTCTATCCTGCCATTTAATAATCCAGAAGAGTCTATTTGGCATTTCAGTTATATCTATGACTTCAAAGACTGGAGCCTACCAGGGGTTAAGACGCGGTTTGCCTATCATCATGGTGATGGTATCCAGCGCAAAGGTCTTGCAGATAACAAGGAAATTGAACGCGTATTCAGCCTATTATACCACCCAAATCAGGGCTGGTTTAAAGGATTAGGATTTGAATGGCGCTATACCGATGCAGATATTAAATATGGCGCAGGGATGGAATCAGGTAAGAGTTTTGAGGAACACCGTTTAATCACCTCTTATACCTTCAAGTTCTAAAAATTGTAGTAATCCTCATTGAGGTGGTATTCACCTGCTTACAGGCCCTAGATCTAGGGCCTGTAATTTTTTCTGTGGGTCTTAAATAATTTTAAGCCTAATTTAGTTGTTGTTTTGTTAAAAATATATATAAAACAAAAAGATAAATTCTTTATTCGTGCTATTTATTTTAGTAAAAAAACATAAATGACAGTTATTTGTTCTAGGGAGATTTTAAAACTATAAGTAAGGATATCTGATCATTATCCTTAAGGAATATCCATGTATACCATCGAGCGACTTTACGATTCCATTTGTCTGGAGGAAAGTAAAAAGTCTGAGTTTGAAGAATTGCTCAAACAAGTTGCAGTAGAAAGTACGTCATTTTCGGAACTGTCCTTTATTCCACAGCATATAGTTGATTTGATGAAAAAGGCCGGATTTTTCCGTGTTTCAGTACCCCGTATTTTTGGCGGTAATGCAGGCAATCCACTACCATTTTTACAGTCTTTGGAAAAACTAGCTTCTGTAGATGGCTCTGCTGCCTGGGTAGCCAGTTTTGGTTCATCAAATTATTACCTAGCTGCTTTACCTATCGAAACCCAGAAAATCATTTATCAGGATGGCCCAGATCAGATTTTTGCCGGAGGTCTGTTCCCGGTACAGTCAGCTACTCGTATTGATAATGGCTGGGAAGTTTCGGGAACTTGGAAATTTTCCAGTGGTTCTAAAACAGCAGATTGGTTAGGTGTCGGTATTTGTGAAAGTGCCAGTGGTGGTTTCCAGGACCGTCCACGAACCGTAATTCTTCCTAAAGACAAAGTCGAGGTATCAGAAAACTGGGATGTTTTTGGCATGGAAGGTACGGGTAGCCATGACTTAAAAATTACTGAGCAGTTTGTTACTGAAGACTGGTCGTTTGTCCGTGGTGCACCTGCGTTGGTGGATGAACCTCTGTATCACATTCCAACGGTAGCTTTCTCCGGTCAGGTGCATACGGTGGTAGCACTTGGTTTGGCTTTTGCAGCGATTCAAGAACTTTTACAGATTTGTAAGGGACAGACCACGACTGGTGCACCAAAATTGGCTGATCGTGCTTATTTCCGTATGGCTTTATCCAAAAATACAGCATCTTTCCTCAGTGTTCGCAGTTATTTCTATGAGATCTGTCATCGTGTCTGGGGGGAAATTGAGAAAGGCAACGAGATTTGCAAAGCGCTAGAAAATGAAATGCGTCTTTCAGCAACCTATACCGCGCATTCCTGTGCCGACATTGTCAAAAACTGCTACAGCATTTCCGGCATTAACGCCATTTTCAAACGTCAGAAGATGCAAAAAATTCTAAGAGATGTGCTGGTTATTACTCAGCATGCGCATATCAATGAATCTGTATTTGATGGCGCAGGGGCAGTGATGACTAAAACAGAGCCATTCAAAGGATATATCTAACAGCAGGACATGAAATTCATCAAACAAATAAGAGGAAAAAATTTTGATTAATACACGTGATTTTAGAAATGCATTAAGTAAATTTCCGACGGGTGTCACTATTATTACAGCTTATGACAAGAACGGAGAAAAAATCGGCGTTACAGCTAATAGCTTCAATTCAGTATCTATGGAACCACCTTTGGTGTTATGGAGTATTGATAAAAATGCCTACACTTATGAGTCTTTTACTCAAGGAGGATATTTTACTATTCATATATTGCGTAAAGAACAATTAGAACTGTCTAACCGTTTTGCACGTCGTGGTGTCGATAAATTTGCTGGCATAGAATTGCATCAGGACAGTCAGCAAGCACCTCGTTTGGCTAACGTGTCAGCTTGGTTTGAATGCCGTTTATGGAATGTCTGTGATGCTGGGGACCATGCCATCGTGATTGGAGAAGTGTTGCAATATGGTTATGAGCAGGATGTTGATCCATTGGTTTTTTGTAATGGAACATATGCCATACATGAGACTCATCCTTTATTAAAAATATAGTAGGGAGTAACAATAATGTCTATACCAGTGACAAAAAATGCAATTAGTACCAATATGGAACCATCAGCTATTACAACCAAGCTGGTAGTATTCCTATGTTTTATCGCGATGATATCTGAAGGCTACGATATCGCAA
This sequence comes from Acinetobacter sp. ANC_7682, assembly GCF_056779795.1. Classification (NCBI taxonomy): domain Bacteria; kingdom Pseudomonadati; phylum Pseudomonadota; class Gammaproteobacteria; order Moraxellales; family Moraxellaceae; genus Acinetobacter; species Acinetobacter sp. ANC_7682. The sequence goes on from NZ_JBWYIQ010000047.1 coordinate 6,676, forward strand.
TTATGGGGGTCATTATTCCGACCCTCTTACAGGAGGCGAGTTGGAATGTAACTGCCGTGCACATGGGTTATATTGGCAGTGCAGCTTTTTTTGGAACACTTATTGGGTGCTATCTTTTTAGCGCGTTAAGCGATCTATATGGACGTAAAAAACTATTAATTGCATGTCTGATTATTTTTTCTACTTCAATGATCGGGGCTGCCATGGCACAAGATCCGATTAGCTTTGTAATTGCTCGTGGTATTTGTGGTATCGGGGTCGGGGGTATTATTCCAATTGCCTGTGCTTTAACTTCTGAATATTCTGATGAAAAAAATAAGAACTTCTATTTCGCCCTAATGTATTGTGGTTATCCAGCTGGTGCATTACTAGCAGCATTGGTGGGAATGTTCTATCTGGATCAGCATGGATGGCGAACATTGGTGGCAGCAGGTGCATTACCATTATTATTAGTACCTGTATTTATCAAATTTCTTCCAGAATCCATTTCTTTCCTGCTCAGTCATGGTCGTAAAAAAGATGCTTTGCAACTGGCTGATAAAATCGGAATCTCACAGAATTCAATTGAAAGCTATCAGGTGAGCAAAGAAGATAAAGTTAATATTTTCTCTTTACTGAAAGAAATGTTCTCGGTCAGGCACTTGCGTGCAACAACCTTATTTTGGAGTTCACAGATTGCAACTGTACTTGGTGTATATGGCCTGAGTACGTGGTTACCACAAATTATGAAGGCTAATGGTTATGGAATTAGTTCCAGCATTTCTTTTCTAGCCATCTTTATGCTTGCTGCAGGTCTAGGCTCACTATTTATTGGGCGTTTGACAGATCGTTTTAATACTCGTAAAACAATTGTACTGTTCTATCTCATAGGTGCAGTCGCTATTTTCGGCCTATCCTTTAACTATAATATTGCCATAACTTATGTGCTCGTTTTTTTAGCTGGTATGGGTATAATCGGTGTAGGAATGGTGCAGCTAGGCTATATCACGCATTACTATCCTACTAAGATTCGTGCCAGCGCCGCTGGATGGGCTATTGGTGTGGGTCGTATTGGGGCGATTATGGGACCGATTGTTGGTGGCTATCTGATGGCAAATGGCTCTAATACCAGTGCCAATTTTTACCTCTTCTCTGCGGCAGCCCTGATCGCTGCCATTAGTATTTTCTTTACACCCAAAAATATTGGTAATCACTAAGTTAGGATGGGAGGGTTTTGTATATGGACAAGGTGATTCTCATCACGGGTGCGGGGGAAGGTATCGGATTTACAATTGCAGAATATCTGGTGAGCCAACAGTATCAGGTAATTTTAACTGATGTTACACTTGCGAAAGCTGAAGCAGCAGTAGCAAAGCTGGCAGTGAATAATGCATTTGCTCTCAAACTGGATATCACTGATCAAGTAGATTTTAATGCAGTATCTGGCTGGATTAAAGAAAAGTTTAGCAAGTTGGATGTGCTAATTAACAATGCAGCTATGACCAAAACCACTCCATTGTTTGAAATCTCGGCTGAGGAATTTGTGGAAATTAGTCGAATCAACCAAATGGGAACTTTCTTGGCCTGTCAACTTTTTGGACAATGGATGGCACAGCAGGGGCAGGGACGTATTATCAATATGTCTTCTCTTGCAGGCCAGAATGGTGGTATCGCTGTGGGAGCACACTATGCCATTTCTGAAGGTGCCATTTTGACTATGACCAAACTATTTGCCAAGGCACTGGCTGGATCAGGGGTTACAGTTAATGCCATTGCCTGTGGTCCGGTAGATTCACCCGCATTTCACCGTCTTGTGCAGGCGGATGAAATTCCGGAGATTCTGAAATCAATACCAGTGCATCAATTAGGTGATATGAGCTTTATTGCACAAACCATTGAGTTGTTAATCCAAAATAATTCAGGATTTGTTACTGGAGCAACTTGGGATATGAATGGTGGTCTATTGATGCGTTAATCTGGTGATAGGAGTGGCTCTCAAATAAAAAAATCATCTATGGATGATTTTTTTTATAGTTAAACAGATTAATCTAAAAATATAGCGAATTCGTCTACTGGAACTCGAGAGGTTTGAGAACTATTAATAATATGAGAAGGATCAGCATAACCGAGAGCCATTCCACAGACTAGTTCTTCATTCTTATCTGCATTGAGATGATTAAGTACGATAGAGTGGAACTTATTCCATGCAGCTTGTGGGCAAGTATCAAGTCCTCTAGCTTTGGCGCACAACATTACATTCTGCATTATCATCGAAATATCCATTTTAGAACCAATACCTAAAGAGCGATCTACAGTAAAGAAAAGACCTACAGGTGCACCAAAGAATTCATAATTATGTAAAAGTTGTGCTTGCATTTTGGCATGATCATTTTTACTGATTTTGAGTAGCCCATATAACCATAAACCATTTTCTTTTCTTCGGTCTAAAAAAGGTGGTTGCCAAACTTTTGGATAGTAAGCAAAACTTTCTTGATATTGGTCAGCCAAAGAAGGTTTTTCAAAAATATTCTTTTGCACTTGGCAAACCTCTTTCACTAGATCGAGACGTTTTTGCCCAGTTACGATGTATACTTTCCAAGGTTGTGTATTGGTACCGGAAGGTGCTCGAGAAGCAACTTTTAAAATATCTCTAATGATTTGCAGGTCAACAGCTTGATCTAGAAAAGCTCTGGCAGCATATCTAGATTGAATCACCTGATCAAAAAGCTGAATATCATTTGAATCCATGTATAATCCTTATAAAGTAGTAGCTTTAAAATTATTTAAAATAATTTCTCTCATCCACTTAATGGAGTAATCATTTTTAAATAACTTGTGATAATAAAGATTAATATCAATAATATTTTTTGATATATTAATATCTCTAATAACAAATTGATTGTCGTAATTAAATCTTTTAGAAAAAGATTTTGGTATAATAACGCCATAATCTGTTTTACTTACAATTTCCGGGGCAACTGAGTAATTAGGGATATTTAATATTACCTTTTTTTCAAAATCATTATTAATATTTTTAATAAGATCAGTATGTCCTGTGGTTAAGGATTTGACCCCTACTAATTCTATGTTTTTAAGAATAATATCAATTTTTTCATTGCAGTAAGGATGCTCATCCCTAATCATTAAAACAAATTTATCATCAAATAGTTTTTCACATATTATATTATCTTTACAGTTTTTTAAGACTGGAAGATGACCAATTGAAAAGTCAATTTTTCCATCACGCATTGCGTGCACTAAGTCATTTTGTTGTGTTTGAATAACATCAATATTTATTTTATTGTTAGTTTCTTCCATCAATAAACAGAGTGAAGGTATGAAATAAGATTGACACATATCAGACATAGAAAATATAAAATTATTTTTAATTCTTAATAGATTTGTATCAGGCAAAGTAGAAAGAATTAACTCCTTAGAATTGAGTAAATTATTAGAAATATTTTCTGAGAGAGTGGTTGGTAACATTCTTCCTTCTGTACGAATAAAAAGTTGATCATTATACAGATTTCGTAGTTTTTTTAGCGAATGGCTAATGGCTGGTTGGCTAATTTGTAATAATTCAGCCGTCTTCGTCAAGCTACCCGTTTCATATAATGCACAAAAAATTCGTACAAGATTAAAGTCAAACTTTACATCCATCAATGTGTCCTTTTATCGTATAAGCTTATATTAAATTAAGCAAAATTCATTCCATGAATATCGAACCTATTAGTTTATTTTTCACTTATAATATAAAAATTACTCAATTTAAATAGTAATTTATGTTTCTATAAAAAATTTCCTTAAATTAGCATTTAAATTTACATGGTAGATTATTAAATAATATTTTATATTATTAATATATTTTGTTGGAAGTTTAATACACCTTGACTTAGCAAGATGTATTATTCTTTAAAAATGAAATAATGATTTGATTGAAAAACTCTGGTTGCTCAATATTTGAAATTTGTGAGGGCGTATGGTTGGGATATCGATAAGCAACGTTTCTATTGATCTGAACATATCGCTATATAATCCATTATTCGATATCACATACCATATTTGAATTTATTTTGCGAAAATAGGCTATAAATAGTATTTTAATATACTTAAAAAGTATTTAATGGGGCGATTCAATGGAACTGAAAACTTTAAAATATTTTGTAGCTGTAGTAGAAGAGAAAAGTATAACTAAAGCTGCCTCGAAATTGTGTATGGCACAGCCTCCTTTAACGCGTCAAATTAAAAATTTAGAGGCTGAACTAGGGGTAACATTATTTGAACGAGGAATACGTCCAGTAAAAACAACAGAAGTAGGACAATATTTTTATCAGTATGCTGTTCAAATATTAACCTTGTCTGCACATGCTAAATCAATGGTAAATAGATATAAAGTAACCGATAAAACAGTACGAATAGGCTATGTAAGCTATTTATTGGAAATTACCAGAATTAATTGATTATCTAAGAAGCCACATTAATGGAGTTAAAGTTGAGTTGGTTGAGTGTGGAACAAGCGATCAAGTTGAAGCTTTAAAACTTGGAAAATTGATATTGGATTTGGAAGACTAGGAATTAGTGATCCTTCAATAAAAAGAAAAATTTTAGAACATGAAAAGCTTTTACCTGCAGTACATAATAATTATGCATTAGACCACTATCATAATGAAGGTATTTTCTTATCACAAATATTAAATGAAATCATATATATGTACCCAAATACCCCTAAGCCAAATTTTTCAACTTTTATTCAGAATATTTTCTCTGAATTAGACCTAATACCACAAAATTTGACTGAAGTAAGGGAAATTCATAAGGCACTCGGATTGGTTTCATCAGGTGAGGGAGTATGTATTATTCCAAAAAGTGCAAGCGCTATTGGTATACAAAACTTAAAGTTTCTTCCCATCCTAGATGAGGAAGCGTACAGCCCAATCACGTTGGCTTATCGAAGTATAGATAATAATGAATATATTCAGCAGATTTTAGAATACATGAGTGATTTTTAGAAATATTGAAATTGTATTTCTCCTATCTAATAAACTCTATGAAGGAGCTGTTGATATTTAATAATGATAATTAGATAAAGACGCAGCCTTAAAGTGATAGAAGTTTCATAGTTCTATGAATAGCCATGATCCGCATAAAGCTTTGCTTCTAAGCCTTCAATTAAATGCTCAACCATTTTGATGTCAGCAATATGCCTATTGGATAGTGCTGAGCTTACGATCTCGCCAAATTGATACATCACGATATGTAATTTACAGCCATAAAACCAACCCATCGAACTTTTACCACGAGATACAGTTCTGACTAATGATTTATGGCTTTGAATTCGTTAATTTTTGTAGAACGGTAAAGTGGTTGAGTCAACCCATAAATATCGGCCATGTTGGCTTCTCATCAAGGTGACATGTAACGCGTGTAGTGCCAACTGATGTGTATCATCCGTTGGTAACAGGGTAAGTTTTTAAATAAAAACTTTTATCCTGCTTCACCAATGAAAAGAGTGCTTTGAAGTTGTGGAAGTGACAAAGATTTATACTAAATGGTAATAAAGGTAATTTCTGAGAGACTTAGTTGGGTCTGTCAGATTTTTAAATAGCGCCGACTTTGCTTAAGAAATTTCTAATAAGTTGCTTCAAATTTAAGAAAAAAGTCATCAATTACACAGAATAATTTGGTATGAGCCATATATGGTGCAATAAATCAGGACTAGGGCTTTAGTTTTGGGGTGATAACTCAACTGATGGCACTAGTCCTTTTATTTTTAAAGTCAATTTCTTATCCGCGATTCAGGTTGTATATATTTTAATAGTAAGGTTTTTACTATAAGCAGGAATTATTTGTAGGAAAGGAATAGCCTCTGTATAAATTAAATCAATTGAATAGTGAAATATTTTCTTGTGACATTTCACTAGGGAATTAGGGGAGGTGAAATGAGTTCAATCATAAAATATTTAAATATTGGTAATGGAGATATCAAGGTTGTTGTTAAGGATACTATAGACATTGAAGGAACAATTACTACAGCTGCTAGTAAGGCTTTTGAACATAATCCTAAGGCACTAGTTAATGCACAAGTAGTCACGAATATTCTTGAAAATAATTGTCGAATTGTAGGCAAAGCTAATTTACATGAACTTGCTTTTGGTGTTACTGGAGTTAATGAGTTAACCGGAACACCTATTAATCCCCATTATCCTGAGCTTATTCCAGGTGGATCATCGAGCGGGTCTGCGACAGCTGTTGCCGAAAAACTCTGTGACTTCTCTATCGGAACTGATACCGGGGGGTCTATCCGTTTACCTGCAGCCTGTTGTGGAATTTACGGACTTAAACCAACATTTGGTAGGGTAAGCCGTCAAGGTATTCTTCCTGAATCATCTACGCTGGATTGTGTTGGGCCCTTTGCAAATGAGATGACCATGCTGATCCAGGCTATGACAATTATTGATCCTACCTTTAGCTCGGAGAAATTGCTCTTTAATCAGAATATTAAACCACGAATAGGGGTATTAAAAGTTCATGCTGATAAATTTATTTGGCAAAGTATCGAAAAGCTCATTAATCAAGTCGAAAATATTCAGTTTGAAGAAATTGAATTAAATCTATTTCAAGCTGCTCATGAGGCTGGAATGACATTAATAAGCTATGAAAATTGGCAGTCATTCTCGTATCTAATACATACTGAAAAATTAGGACCAGATGTTTATAAACGGTTAACATCGTCTGTAAATATTACGCTAGATCAATATAAAAAAGCCCAAGAGATTCAAAGTCAATTCAAACAAGAATTAGAACAAATTTTACAAGAATTTGATGCTGTGCTCTTACCCACTTTACCTATTATTCCTCCTAAAGTGAGTGAAATTACAGATTCATTAAAGTTGCTTAATCTAACAGCTTATGTACGTCCTTTTAATGTTTCAGGTCATCCTGCAATCTCAATTCCGTTACAAACCGAACAAGCAGAACCAGTTGGTTTGCAATTGGTTTCAGGGCTAAACCAAGACGAAAAGTTATGTGCAATTGCACAGCTGTTTGAAAAATATATTAAGGATTAATTTATGAGGCAAGAAATTGATATTGAAGAAATATTATTTAGATTAGAGCAGCTAGAATCTCAGCAGTCAATTCGTAATTGTATAAATCGCTACATGGAAATCTGTGACCATCTAGATGCAAATACAGATCTTGATGAGCTTATGGCGCTATTTGATGCTGACAGTATTTGGGAAGGCATTGGTGAGAAATACAGTAAAAGTTTTGGGCGTTATGTAACATGGCAATCCATTTATGACATGTTTAAAAGCTATACCCAAAAAGATTCACATTTTCTCATGAATGCTCATTTTGTGAGTTCCGAGCAAATTTATGTTGAAGGTACAAGCGCAAAGGGGAGTTGGTTGATGCTTCAGACCTCAACGTTTAAGCATCAGCAAAGCAGCCATCTTAATGCAGCCAAATTGACCATTCAGTTTCGTAAAGACTCAAAGGGTCAATGGAAGATCAAACACTTTCAAACAGAAAACATTTTTAGTCGTCCTGTAGATCACTGGCACAGCCTTGCTGAATTGCCAGTACCCGAAGCCCAAAGCACAGACGTAAAAGCTTATGACGCATTAAGTAAATAGGAAATAGATATGAACAGCCTGATTCCAACACAAAATATTGAAACTGATTACAACGAACTGGTTCAAAGTGACCGTGTACATACTTCGCTGTATAAAGATTCAGCCATTTTTGAAGAAGAAATGGAAAAAATCTTT
>NZ_JBWYIQ010000048.1:0-12316 GCF_056779795.1 Acinetobacter sp. ANC_7682
TAGACGGAAACGCTTTGGTCTAAGAATGAATTTAATTGCTGGAATGGTGAATTGGATGCTCTTAAATTAACTTTCGCAAGAGATCTAATGTTAAGGATGGTATTGCACTTAATAACAATACGCTGGTCTTTAATGATTTTGGCTTGATTTTTAATGCGCCGTTTAAGAAGGCATTGCTTACTAACAATATAATTGCAAAAAATGGCAATCGAGACTGTCGTGTAGAGACTGCAATCGATCAATCAAATTTAAACAATAATTTATATGGTTTTGGTTGTGAGGGCACAGCTTCAGAACAACTGGGCGAGCGCACATTATTAGCTGGGACTGATGTAGAAGGTGAATGTGATGTTAATTCATCTGGCATTTTATGTCCGTTCAAAGTCTATTCTGGCTATGCTTTAGGATATTTCCGCCCAAGAGTGTTGCCTAGTTATAGACAATTAACAGATTCTCCGATCATTAATCGTGGACCAGATTCAAATGGTACATCATGTGAAACAGTTGATCAGCGTGGCAACGCACGTAAGGATCGTATTTTGTGTGATCGAGGCGCAATCGAACTTATTCAGTCAAGTACGTCTTCAGGCAGATTTGGAAAGGATATCTTTTACGGAGAAATTGTTAAGTTAAATATTAATGATTTTCTAGGAGATGGTGAGCTAATACCTGCTAGTCAATGTGATGCCTTAGTCGGACCTCATCCCAAAAAAGAAGAATGGCAAGCGGGCTGTATGATCATCCAACAAAATAACTCTCCTAGTAAAGGTAAAGCTGAACTACTCCAAAATGGAGAGTTTACTTATACACCTCAAGGGAATTGGCACGGAACTGATGATTTTAAAGTTTTGGTCGTTGTATCTACACGTCAATTAAATGAGTCAATGAATCCTTATATCGAAATTCCAACTGTCATCAAACAAGACCCCAGAGATACTTATACAAGCGATAAAGTAAAAACTTCTGGTGTGGGGCTAGGTCTAATCTCCGTAATAGGTCTGATGACTTTAATCGCGATACGTAGAAAAAAATAATAAGGGAATCGTATGTTGAAAAGTAGAAAAGCTTTTTTGACTTTAGCAGTCCTTTCTGCAATGTCCTTGATAGCTGCTGAAGATACAATAATTTATGTCACTACCTTTGATGATGAAGACGGGACTAATGATGCAAAGTGTTCACTCAGAGAAGCGTTGACGGCTGCTTCGACTAATCGAGCTTATGGAGGTTGTGCTAAAGGTAATATGGATCGAGTACAAACTGACATTATTCAGCTTGAAGCTGGTACCTATAGCTTGAATGCAGAGCTTCAGCCAACTTCTTCAGTGATTATTAGGGGTAAAGACCCTGTCGATTATTCTAAACCGAATGTCATTTCAAATAGTTATCCTGCGCAAACTAAAATTCAAACTATAATTAATGGTCAAAATACACATCGCATTTTCAATACGACCAATCTAAATCGACCAAGTTTGAGTTTAAGAAATATAGAGCTGAGAAATGGTAAATCATCTACCAATGGTGGCGCTTTGCTATTGGGCGGCGAGACTGATTTATATAATGTAAATATCACAAAGTCTTCAGCGTTAAGAGGTGGAGCGATATTTTTGAATGACAGTGATAGCTCTTTAAGTTATTCGGTTGGTTGGGTGAGTGGTAATACAGCTCAGCAAGGCGCTGTTATAGCGATGTCTTGTTTGGATAATCTTGTGTTCACACGCCGTAAGATTGATTTATCCCGTATGTCTATTACCGAAAATGGAAATACAGCTTCAAACAGTTTATTCTCATTTTGTGGTGAACCTACAGCTCAATTGCAAGCAAATACAATCTCTTCCAATGTATTAAATACTACACAAGGTCAAATTTTTCAATTTAGTGATCGTTTAACAGATGGGGGTCAAATAAATTTGAGTCCCAATTCTATTTTGAAGCTCGATAGTAATACGATTATCGCGAATACCGCGCGATCTGTGCTTTGGTATGGAAATACAGGTGCAAAAGCCTTAAATCATAATGTGATAGGTTTTAATCAGGCTAAAGCCTGTATATATAGTCACGGTGATGTGAGCCAAGTTGAGTCAGCAGGTATTGAATTATTGGCAAATGCTATTCCACTGAGTAATCCATCTATAGACTGTGATCTACCAGCAAAAGCGTCAGAAAATGCACAAAAAAATAGTCTTGATATTAGTCAATTCAGTATCAATGATCTGTTTTCAACATCGTTACCGGTTAATGATGAGAATACTAACTTTCATCCTGTCTTTTTTCCGAAGATTAATTCTAGCGGTAAAGATTTAGTTGATTTTGGTACTGATGGTTGTTCGCTGCTTGATCAACGAGGTATTAATCGGATTGGATTGGACTCGCTCAACAGTTTAGATGCGACTCCCAATACTTGCGATATTGGTGCGATAGAAACCTTAAAGTTGACTGTTTCCAATTTAAGTAAAGCAAATGAATCACTGGTTCAAATAAAGAAATCAACTGAGAATAGAATTAAAGCATTCGAAGATGCTATTGCCGATCCTGAAACCAAAGAAGAAGTGATTGATTATTATAATAAGGAGCTCACCGATCAAAAAGCATTTTTTAATGAGTTAAATAATCTTAATCAATATCGTCCAATTTTGTTCGATCCATTTAAATTGAATTTACCAGATGAATTTGTTTCTCCTGATGGTAAGGTGCGAAAAATTGAGCATCTTAATGTTGATAATTATGATGTCAAAGTTGAGGTTGTGGGAGTTGGGAAATTAGATATCGATAAAACATTCTTAGGTAAGTTTGATGATCGGTTGAAATGTGAGTGGAAACCGCAGCTTAAGCAGATAGTCATGTATAGAACAGATAGTCGCATAACACCGAGTGGAGACTCTGAATTCTGTACATATACGCTTACTTCAAAAAGCGACAGTAAAAAAACATCAAGTGCATATTTAATTGGTAATTTTATCAATATCGTGCCAACTGTTCCTGAACGTGTGGAATATACAATCAATCCAAAAAAATCGACTCAAATCAGTGTAAATTTACTGGCTGAAGCGAGTGATGCTGGTGATGGCAACAGAAATGCAATCAATCCTCCAAATAAAAAGGAGTTTTACCATAATGCTAATGGGGATGAGGTATCAATTTATTTTGCAAGAGTACCGAATCCCGTTTCAATTATCGCGGATCGGGTAGAGCCATGTGCTAATGACCGTTTTAAAAAGTGCTATGGTGGAAACATTCGAGTTCAGTTGAACAATAATTTGGATGTCTTTTCCTATGATCTTAAGTACTCAGTATTGGACGCAGACGGCGCTTCATCAGGTGAGGGAACATTAGCTGTTCTAAATACGGAAACAGGGCCTGGAAGTTCTCGTACGGGTGGAGGGGGTAGCCTAGGTGGGTTTGGGCTTTTAGGACTCATTGGTTTAAGTTGGCTTAGAATGAGAAAATCTAAACCTCATTAATAAAAAAGCCAGCATTTGCTGGCTTTTTTTGTGTTTGATTTTGTGTAATATTTTGCAAAAAAATAGTATATTTTGAACAGTTTATTGCTACATTTAAAGATTGCTGATCACTTTCTTAAATTACACCAATGTCATCTTTTAATGAGCTTATACCCTTAAATCAAATTGAAGTTAATCCTTCGGATTTGCTCTCAATTAAGAGGCATGATCTTGTTCCTTTATTGACTGATTCGTCTAAACTTAATTTATATGCTGAACATATTGTGCAGGCACAAAATGCTCTATTGGTAGGTATAGACCCCACTTTAAATAAAAAATTAAGCGAAACAATTTCAGATATTATTCAAAAATTGAATCAATCCAAAAAGAAATTAAAACAAAAAAAATTTAATGCTCTCCAAAAGTGGTTAGGTCTGGATTTGGAGTTCGGTGCGGGTCAAATTTCTTATATTCGTGATTTAGATAGACTCATTCTAGATGCTGATCAGCTGTCCCAACGTATTCACATTGAAATCCAAAAGTCTAGTTCTCGATTTCAGCAAGCAGTTGGTTTAAGAGAGCAAATGGCGCGCTACATTCAAGCAGCAAGACAATTTTTAACAGAATACACAGATTTTTCTCATCATCGCCATCCACTCGATAACTTTGAGGAGCGATTGGCTAAAAAAATACAAACATTAGAGTCGGTACAAGCAAACAATGATATTTCTCTCATGCAAATGCAATTGACTCAACAACTTTCATTAACTCTGACGGATCGTTTTCGTGAAGCGCAGCAAGTATTAATCCCAGCTTGGCAATATCATCTTGAGCAAACTCAAATTAAAAATGGCGCAGTCGATATTGAAAAGTTAGATCAAAGTCGCGAACAACTGATTCGATCTTTAAAAAAATCACTAATTAAAGAATAAGGTGTGTTATGTCTGATTTTCCAATTCAAAAGAAAAATGAATCCTTAAGCTTAATCTCTATGGAGGAAAAGTTTTCCAAGTTAGATTTAAAAGAAATTGGGTTGATGACCTCAGACCTTGCAGCAGTCGAATCAGTTCACCAAGAACTAGCTGATATGAATCATGCAGCGGTTGCTGAATATGGGAAAAATATCGCGACTAAAACAGCGACTTATACGGATGAACTGCTGGATTTAGTCAAAAATAAAGATTTGGATGCAACAGGTCAAAAGTTAAATGAAGTCGTTACAGTGGCTCAACAGCTCAATACAAACAGTATTTTAAGCCCTGCTAAAAGTTCAGGCTTCTTGGGCAGTATCTTAAATCGATTTAAAGGTGCGAAGCAGAGCTTTGATCAAAAGTTCAATTCCACTAAAGAACAAATAGATGCGTTAGTTAAAGAAATTGAAACCTCTCAACAAGGTTTAAAAGACCGTGTAAATACATTGGATCGTATGTTTGATGGTGTGCAGGATGAATATAAACAATTAGGGGTTTATATTGCTGCAGGGGAAATTAAACAACAAGAAGTTCAAGAGCAAATAGCTGAATTGAGTACGCTAGAACAAGATGCGCAAACCAATCAAAAAATCTACGACTTAAATCACTTAGCAAACAATTTGGAAAAAAGAGTGAGTGATTTACAGGTATTGCAACAATCTGCGATGCAGACATTACCGATGATTCGAATTATTCAATCAAATAATTCAATGTTGGTGGATAAGTTTTATGCGATAAAAAATATCACGCTTCCTGCTTGGAAAAATCAAATTAGTTTAGCGATTTCATTACAGGAGCAAAAAAATAGCGTCCAATTGGCTAATACTATTGATGATGCGACGAATGAGTTACTTAAACGGAATGCAGATTTATTACACCAGAATTCAGTCGATACTGCTCGAGCAAATCAACGTTCCGTGATTGACATTGAAACACTTGAACATGTTCAAAATACCCTCATTAAAACAGTGAATGATGTTATTAGTATTCAGAAAGAAGGGATGCAAAAACGTGAAGAGGCATCAATCCGTATTAAGGCTTTGCAAGGAAATCTTCAACAACTTGTTTTGGATTCGAGTCAAAATCAGCCAAAACACTAATTTCTTGAGGTTTAAATTTGAATAAAACCAATGAATATCTTGTGGTGCAGACTGAGATTCAGAAAAGATTGCCTGAATTGTACAAACGAAATCGCATACTTAATTTATGGGGATTTTTGAGTACCAGCTTACTCATTATTTCAGTTGTGTCGCTTTTTATTCATCAGGACATGATTTATGGTTTTATGGGCATGAGTGAAACTGTTCAGCAGCTTCATTTGCCACATAGTTTAGATGAAGTCGTAAACGTGTACCAACATCAGCCTGACTATTTTTTTAATTTAATATCTTGGTTAGGCTGGTTCATTCTAAAAGTATTTAGCTCAGTCATTGGTGCTTTTTTTATTGTTCATTTTTTAAAGAAAATACGTTTTTTCTATGTGCGCTTTCAATCATTTGTGCTTAAGTTTGTAGGTTGGTTAATTGCTGTCATCTTAATTTGGTCAAGTTTGACCTATGTTCAGTATGACATGAATGATGAGTCTTTAGATCAACAATATCAATTAAGTCATTATGATAAATCGATTCATGAAAGTCAGATTGCTGTCATCATGACTGAACAACAGGTCAATCCAGTGATTCAAGCCTACGTCCTTGCGCAAGTGGCTTTGGTTCACAAACCTGAAGATACCAAGCTAGCAACTGCATATTTAGCTCGACTTGCGCAAGCTGAAAGAAATGAAAAACAGTTTGTCGAATATGGTTTTAATGCAGAGCAGTTATGGTCAATGCAGCAACAAGTTTATGGTCAATCTATTACTCCTTGGGCAAAAGCGATAGATCATCGGGCAAATCAGGCACGACAAATTTCAGAAGTAGTCAAGATGATATTAATGGTGTTCTCAACCATCATGTTATTGTCAATGTTTATTTTCTTTGGATTAGCTCGTAGTTTTAAAAGCAGAATTCAAACGATCACTCAACGTTTGGAGATATAGTTAAAGTTTGTACTGTTACGATCATCATAAAAGAATCATTCATTTTTAAATGGATGATTCTTTAATTCAATTTTTCGATAGTCTTTATGTAAACTAACTGTTTTACCTATTTTTGTATTTCTTCTAATATAGCTTTATCAAACAAATATTACTCCTTTGGAGACGTTAGCAATGTTAGATCAAAATACTTCAGCTCAATTAAAAACGCTTTTAGAACGCCTTGAGGGTCCAATCGCATTGGTTGCGACTTTAAATGATTCAGACAAATCTGCAAAAATCAAAGAACTTGTGGAAGAAGTGGCTGCACTTTCTCCATTCGTCACAGCTCGTTTTGATGGTCAAAATAAACGTGCACCGAGCTTTGGTATTGCAAAAGCAGGTGAAGAACCGCGTGTCTTCTTCGCAGGTTTACCAATGGGTCATGAGTTCACTTCTTTGATTTTGGCATTGCTACAAACTTCTGGTTATGCACCAAAAGTATCTGACGAAGTATTGGCATCCATCAAAGCTTTAGAAATCAAATCTGACTTTGATGTATTCGTATCTTTAAGCTGTCATAACTGTCCAGATGTGGTTCAAGCACTTAACTTGATCGCAATCTACAACCCTGGCACAACAGCAACCATGATTGATGGTGCATTCTTCCAAGACGAAGTAGAAGAACGCAAAATCATGGCTGTCCCTATGGTGTTCCAAGACAACGAACATATTGGTCAAGGTCGTATGACATTGGAAGAAATTGTTGCGAAGCTCGATACTAATTCTGCTGCGAAAGATGCTGAAAAACTCAATGCCAAAGATGCATTTGACGTGCTTGTGATCGGTGGTGGTCCTGCAGGTAACACATCTGCAATCTATGCCGCTCGTAAAGGTATCCGTACAGGAATCGTTGCCGAGCGCATGGGTGGTCAGGTCATGGACACCATGGACATTGAAAACTTTACATCAGTGCAAAAGACCCAAGGTCCTAAGTTTGCAGCTGAAATGGAAGCACATGTTCGTGAATACGGTGTCGACATCATGAACTTGCAACGTGTGTCTGACATCAAAGGTGCAGATGAAACTGCCAACGGTTTAGTTGAAGTGACTTTAGAGAATGGTGCAAAACTTGAATCGAAAACGGTCATCCTGTCTACAGGTGCTCGTTGGAGAGAAATGAATGTACCAGGTGAGCAAGAATACAAAACACGTGGTGTTGCGTACTGCCCACACTGTGATGGTCCATTGTTCAAAGGCAAACGTGTGGCTGTGATCGGTGGTGGTAACTCTGGTGTTGAAGCTGCGATTGACCTTGCAGGTATTGTTGAGCATGTCACTTTGGTTGAGTTTGCTACCAAACTGCGTGCTGACCAAGTCCTTCAAGATAAATTGAACAGCTTACCTAACACGACTGTCATCAAAAATGCGTTGTCTACAGAAGTCGTTGGTGATGGCAAACAAGTCACTGCACTGAAATACAAAGACCGTGCGACGGATGAAGAACACACTGTCGAATTGGCGGGGATCTTCGTACAAATCGGTTTGTTACCAAACACGGATTTCTTAAAAGAAACTCAAGTTGAGTTAACCAACCGTGGTGAGATTGTGATTAACGATCGCAACGAAACCAATGTAAAAGGTGTATTTGCTGCGGGTGACTGTACAACAGTACCTTATAAGCAAATCATCATTGCCACTGGTGAAGGCGCGAAAGCATCACTGTCAGCGTTTGATTACATCATTCGTTCTGGACAGTAGTTCAATCGTATTCTTTAAATAAGAAGTTCTTAGTTTTGTAGTTTACAGAGGTTGAAGATGCTAACACTTCAGCCTCTTTTTTTGTAATCATTAACTTGATCTATATTATTTATTAAATCAAATCTGTATTTTATTTGTAATTTTATTTCACAATAAATGGGTGTTTTGTGTAACAGGACCTGTTTATCGTGTCTGTTTTTTGTTTAAATATTAAGAAATTCTTTAGCCTTATTAAATTATAAAAGACAGATAATAACCATGCTTGCCAACATCTTTTCGGCATTGGAACAGCTCGGTCTAACCGCCCAAAACAGAGCCCTCCACATCCAATTCAGTCATTCACAACTGAATAGCCAAGTCTTCCTACAACGCATTGATGGCAGCCATGCCCTTAACGAAGGCGTGCAAGCAGAACTCATCTGTCTCTCGACCAATGCCTTAATTCCACTCAAACAATTCATCGGCACACAAGTGGCCGTCGATCAAGTCACTGATCAAGGAACCTTGTTTAGAACCACAGGCATCATCACCGAAGCCTCACAAGGACAAAGCGATGGGGCACTGACCCTCTACAAACTCACGCTCAACGATGCAACTTCACTTTGGCACAAACGCCGCAACAGCCGCGTATTTATGAATAAATCCGTGGTCGAAGTGGTGGAAATCCTCTTTGAAGAATGGCAAAACAAAAGCCCACTCTTTGCCTCTAGCCTCAGCCTAGACCACAGTGGATTGCAACAACAATACGACATTCGCCCCTTCATCATGCAAAGCAACGAAAGCGACTACGACTTTCTGACTCGCTTACTACGCAGTGAAGGCATTAACTGGCTCATTGATGAAGCCCAACCGATTGTACCGAGCAACAACAGCCCGATCGAAGCACAAAAGCTCCGCCTGATTGACGACAACAGCCAATACCAAGCCCTCAACCGACGCAACATCCGCTACCATCGTAGTGATGCGACAGAACAATTTGATACCATCACCAGTTTTATTGGACAACGCAGCCTACAACCCACCGCAGTCCACCTACAACGCTGGCAAGCCACAGCCCTTGAACAAGAAGAAGGCGCAGGGTCAGTACAAAGCAAACACCAACACAGTGACCACCAAGACAATGCCAGCCTAGGCCTCGAACAAGCATGGCACATCAGCCCTGCATGGATCCAAGACCTCAAAGGCGAAGACCAAGCCACCGCATCAGGCAACAGCCAAGTTGAAAAACTCAACCAACACCTCAGCGACTACTACGCTGGACAAAGCAAACAATTCATCGCCAAAGCCAGCGTCAGAGACAGCCAAGTCGGCTACTGGTTCAAACTCGATGGCCATCCAGAAATTGAACAACACAGCGGAGTTGATCAAGAATTCCTCATTGTTGGCAAACGCTACTACAACCAAAACAACCTACCCAAAGACTTAGACCAACAAGTCCAACAACTGCTACAACGCAGCCAATGGACGCCAAAACACAAGACAGACACCAACCAAGCAACCCACACGGACCAAGAACGCCAAGCCAGCGAACTCATCCTACAACGACGCAACATCAAAACCGTACCCGAATACACCCCCTTACAACATCGACCCAGCACCCATCCGCAACGCGCCAAAGTGGTGGGACCTGCAGGAGAAGAAATCCATGTCGATGAATGGGGACGCATCAAAGTACGCTTCCTATTTACCCGAGCAGAAGACCACCAATTTGATGGCGGTGCAGGCAGTAACAACAACGATACCGATTCAGCTTGGGTCGATGTACTGACCCCATGGGCAGGCGAAGGCTATGGCGCACGCTTCCTTCCTCGAATCAATGAAATCGTGGTTATCGACTTCTTTGACGGCAACATCGACCGTCCCTTTGTGGTGGGCCGCCTACATGAAGCCCAACGCAGCCCAACCCGATTCGACAGTCAAGACCAACTGCCAGATACCAAAAAACTCGCAGGGATTAAAAGTAAAGAAGTCCAAGGCGAAGGCTATGGACAACTCCGCTTTGATGACACCACAGGACAAATCTCCACCCAACTGCAAAACACCCACGGGGCGAGCCAACTCAACCTAGGGAATCTCAGTCATCCCAAAGCAACCGCAGAAAGTGAAGGATGAGGCGAAGGTTTCGAACTCAGAACAGACCAATGGGGTGCAGTACGAGCGGGCGAAGGCATACTCATCTCCACCTACAAACAAGAACAAGCCAAAGCAAACCATCTCGATGCAAGCGAAGCCAAACAACAACTCGAAAGTAGCTTAAACAACGCCAAAGCTTTAAGTGAAGTGGCAAAAAATCAACAAACTGATCCACTGAGCTTACTCGAAAACCTACAGGGCTATCTCAAGAACTTAGAGAGCGAAGACCAAAGCAAAGCCGCGGCTTTTAAACAAGCGATCATGCTCTTGGCTTCACCATGCTCCATTGCCGTAGAAAGTAACGAAGACATCCACCTCAGTGCAGATGGACAGATTAACCAAATTGCACAAGGAAGTATTAACACCAGTACCCAAGACAGCATACTTAGCCATGCTAGCAAAAAGATCAGCTTATTTGCCGCGCAAGAAGGGGCACGACTGTATGCAGGCAAAGGCAAGATCGAGATTCAAGCTCAAGGGGATGGTGCGGATCTGATTGCAAGAAAGGGTGTGCAGATTATTTCGACGGAAGATCGAATTGAAATTAAAGCGGCAAAAAAAATAGTGTTGATCGGTGGCGGCTCACAGATTGAAATTAGCAGTTCGGGAGTTTTACCGACCACAGCTGGTAAGTTTGAAGTCAAGGCTGGACAACATTTATTTAAGCCGGGAGCGAGTGTAAGTACTTCAGCTCAATTGCCAACAATGCAACCGTTAAAAGGCGCATTGAATCTTTTAAGAAGTTATGGTGGAAGTGAATTCTTTAAAGGAGCTGGATATAAAGTTATTGACTCTCTTGGTAAGACAATAACAGGGAAATTAGATGCGAATGGTTTTGCTCAAGTAACAGGAATTGCTCCTGGTGGTGCACAAGTCATTTTTGATAAAGATGAGCGAAGTCCTTGGGCATTATCAAGTCATTTTTCGCGAAGTTATGATTGGGCAGATGCAGTAATTCCTGGTGCATCTAATTTTGTGAACTCGAGCTTAAATCAGCTGGGTCAGAATTTAATGGCTCAAGTTAAAAATAATTTGACTCAACTTAATAGTATGAATTTAAAGGATATAGGCAAGAATGCTTTAAAAGGTCTAGCAGACCAAACTGTTGGCCAACTCAAAAATCAAGTGGCAAGTTCTACCTTAGATGGAATTTCAGAAAAATTAAATTTAGGTTTAAGTCCTGATCAATTGAAGACTATAAGCCAAATGGCAGTAAATCCTTCTCAATCACTAAATATGATTCGTACGCAAGGCGTTGATTTTATAACTCAGCAGGCCACATCGAAGTTGATTCCGAATTTTATGAATTCAACTGGGTTTATGCCAAATACAAATTTTGATACAGCATTGGATCAGGAAAATATTACGAATCAATCTGAAAAGGTCATTGTAACTGATGACTACATTGCACAGAAATATTATCAATCTGGCGGATTAACGTATACCGAAACAACAAGAATCAGTACGAAATCGAATCCAGCTCCATTGTTAACAAATCAAAAGACTGTTGAGGTTAATAAGCCTATACAAGTGAATAAAGTAGATGTGAGTACAAAGAATTCAACATCAGTAGATGATCAGTTTATTTCACAAAAATATTATCAATCTGGCGGCATTAAATATACGGAAACAACTCGATTAAAAACGAGTAATGATCGTCCTGATTTAGAACAATATAACGCGAAAAATTTAAAAGATTAAAAATATATAGGTTAGTCATGGCAACTGAAAACGAACAAGTTTCTAATAAGGCACAATCGAGTGTTGAACTTGCTGTATTTAATTTAGACAGTGTGAGTAGTGTAGCGGACTTACAAGTTATTGCTAATCAAATTGAAAATTTCCTTGTGGTCTGTGGCCAAACATCATTACTTAAAGTCAAAGCAAATGCCCATATAACTACTGTAGCTAATAGACCTCTTGCGAAAGTAAAAAATTGTTTATACTCGTCCCATGAAATATGAAAATTTAACTAGATTTAATGATGGGGAATTTAAACG
>NZ_JBWYIQ010000049.1:0-11107 GCF_056779795.1 Acinetobacter sp. ANC_7682
CGGAATTAGGTCGACCACTTACCCAAGTTACGCCTTAAATTTGGCTCAATTAGGGGCGCTTTGCATTTCAAATCTTTGTGCAACAAAGCCCCTCATTGTTAGAATTTAAAATGATGTTGAAATCAATAATTTCATCAGCAATTTCTGTCGCCATACGTTCATGAGAAATCATAATGACCGTTTCAACTCGCTCTTGAGTAATTTTTAAAATTTTCGAACTTGTTTTCTCATCTAAGGCTGCTGTAGGTTCATCTAAGATCAGAAGCTTTGGTTGTTTTAATAATGCACGAATGATGTTCAATCGTTGTTTTTCACCACCAGAGAAATTTTTGTAAATTTCTTGAATATCATCGTCTAACTCAATTTTATTTTTTTCCAACAAAATGAGTAAATCAAACTCTTTTAACCAATGTTTAAGCTCCTCATCAGAATATTTGATCTCAGTATTTTGAATCAAATTTTGTCTTAATGAGCTTGAATAAATGATCGGAGTTTGGCTGACCACAGCAATCTGATCAAATATTTTTTCTGAAAATACTGAAGTGATCTCTAAATTTCTGAAGAATAGTCGTCCAGATTTGATCTTTTCTATTCCGACCAATTAATTGAGGAAACTTGATTTTCCAATACCTGTTCGCCCCTGAATTAAATATATTTTTCCACACACGATGTCTAAATTAAAATTTTCAATCGTCTGCTGACCTAGATCAAATGTCACATTTTGAAATGAATATGCCACCGCACTTTCTTTTTGTTCCTCAGCTGTTAGATCATTCGTACTGAATGACTCATGTTCCAATTCAAAATATTCTAGGTACTGATCAATAGCCACAATATGACCTTTCAAATGAATGATATTTTGAGACATCATCATTAAAGGAATGGTTAAACCTATAATATAAGTACTGACTAAAACAAAATCACCTGAACTAAAACTTTGATATTCAAACATATAGACTGATAAAACCATGAATACCAAAAGAAAAAATGATACAAATAACAGTTGATATATCATGAGATACTGAAGTTTTTTATAGGTGTCCTGAGTCTTTATTTTATAATCATCGATTCTGCGGCTAAACTCTTCAAATTCGTAATATTTCGAATGACTGAGTTTGATATCATAACTTTGTTGTAGTTTTTCAATCACAAATTGATTCAGTTGATTTCGAGCACCATACATAATCGTAAAGATATCTTGTGTCTTAAAGGTAATGATCAGCGATAAAGCAACTGTACAAGCTGAGAATACGAAAAAATACACACCAAATTCAAGATTGATCGTATTTCCGAGCACATACACCATACCTAAGATTTTAAATACCGTAGGTACAATAACAAAAAATATAGTAAAAATAATTGTACCAAGTGCTTCGCTGCCACGAATTAGATTTGCATTAAATACACCGATATCTTGTTGACGTTGATCTTTTAATTTCAAATCGAGAAAATTAAATACACCAGCTTTAAGCATGGATGCATCAACATTTCTGATCATCATAGACATGGCAAAATTATTTACATTCTTCATCCCCTCATTGATAAACCAAGCGAGTGCATAAGACACGGCGAATAAATAGAGCAGATGAATTTGAAAAAAGTCTTGAATCGAATAGTAATGATCAGGCTCACTGGTCTGGTCAATCAGCAGCTTAAACAAATACGGTAAACCAACACTCGTACCAATAATTAAAATTTGAAGTATGGCTAAAACGAAGAATACACTTAATCCATTTTCATCATGTTGACGGAATAACATCCACGCCTTTTTAAATTGTTTAATCTTTTCGGTCATTATTCTTGAAATTAGTTATTTTTTGTGATGACTATTTAAAACAATACTAATCAATAAGTTTGGATATTGATCGTAGAAGCTTTGTTCTTATAAGGTAGCTAATCGTTGATTCTAATGTCTAAACTAAGTTCAATCAGCCCAACTAACGATATTTACCATAAATACGCCACGTGTTGTTATCCGCCAATGGATCGCTATATGAGTCATTTCGTTGCTTACGTGGTTTATCGCGAGCATCAACCAACTCGAAATGAGGCTCAACACTTAAGACAATACCATTTACATAAAATCGTGTTCGCGTATATTCACTTTGTCCATGCTGAAATACATAAGTTCTTAAATCTATAAATTCGCGATGCGCAACTAATGCAGCAGTGTCATCATGATCCAACCAGCGACTCATTGCTAAAACTTGTTCAGGTTCAAACTGCCCACACTTCTCTAACACACTGGCAATACCACGAAAAGTCTTTGATTCCTTTGCACGTGTTTTATTAATGCGAATTCGATCTACATAAAAATAAAACAGCGGTAAATTTAGATGACTCGGTAAATGAATGGCATCTAAAACCTCGTCTTCCATAAAAGGTTGAAATAAATCTTGTGCCCTTCCGATTAGACCTGTCCACTGCTGGTAATATGCAGCAACTTGCTCTTTGGTTCCATAATAAATGGGTAGACCTTCGACATTCGCAAGATCGACAGGTGGCCAAATATTCTGTCTCAGTAACGCAATATCACTTTTTAAACTTTGAACTGCGATAGCATCTTGCATAGAAAGGCTCATGAAAATTACTTAGGCTATTTTTAGATTAAGTGAAAGGTTTAGTTTATGCAAGCCTTTGCCTATAATAGTGCTTGAATTAAGTTATTTATTAGGAACAATTCATGGTTCAAAAGATTCAAGCGACTGATGTCACTGAAGAAGAAGCATTGAATGCGATTTTCTTCGAACGTGCTGATGAATTTATTAAGCAAGCCAATGAATTTTGCCGTGTTGAAAAAGGTTCTACTGTTAAACCAGCCGATGCTCGTGGTCAAGTCAGTGCTGCGATGCTATTTGGTACTGCTCGTTTTAACACATGGGTTGCTGCCAATAACTTTAAAGATGGCAATGAAATGCGTGATGCTAAAGAACAAGTGATGTCTTATATCATGCAACAGTTTCACATGATGCTTGAAGATAATTATGACGAATACTGCGAACAGTTTGAGAACTACCTTCGCTTCCGTCGTAATGAAGAGTTTCATGCAAATAAACAACATGACCACGAACATTAAATAGATTTGCATTGTGTGCATTGAGCCTCCTTTAGGGGGGCTTTTTTAATGCTTAAACTCTAATATTCAAACGAAAATGCAATTCAAAAATTGATCAATTTCTCGTATGTTATTCTTATTGATGACTCAACTAAGGATAGCGATGAATCAACTCAACTTTCCCATCGTCGATGCTCATATCCATCAATGGGATCCTTATCACACACCGCATGCTGCCGCTTTAGCTGTTAAGCTTTTTGGAAAACATCCAAAAATATTGGATAAAGTCGTTCGTCTCGTAAAACCTAAAGATTTAATTGATACAGTAGGACTTACAGATTACATCACAGCACCCTATTTACCAGCAGATTACCACAAAGACATTGGACATTATACTGTGAGCCGTGTTGTACATGTCGAAGCCAGCTGGCATCATCAAAAAGGGACTGGCGTTGTAGAAGAAACGCAATTTATTCAGCAGCTTCCTTTTTCTCAAGAAAACATCAAATTGGCTGGAATCGTTGCAACAGCTGATCCTCGCGAAAGCAATTTCAAAAAAATTCTTAAAATGCATAAAAAGGCATCTCCATATTTTCGTGGTATCCGAAAAATGGCTGCACATCATGAAGATCCTGGAATTCATGCATGGAACGACGACCCCCACCTCTACACTGATCGAAAATTTTTAAAAGGTTTTGAAGCATTAGCCCAGTACAATTTAAGCTTCGATGCTTGGGTTTATTCTAGCCAGCTTAAAGATGTTATTGCTTTGGCAAAACGTTTTCCTGAGACTTCGATTATCTTAGACCATTTAGGCACACCAGTAGGTTTATTCGGCCCAGTAGGTAAACACACAGGAATCACCCAAACTGCGCGAGACAATATCTATTTCCACTGGAAAGAAGATCTTGCAGAATTAGCTCAATGTCCGAATGTGTATACAAAAATGTCTGGACTCTTCATGCCTGTTTTAGGTCATCAATTTCATACACGACGAACCTTAGCATCTAAACAACAAATCATTGAATTGGTCTCTCCTATGATTAATCATGCTTTACAATGTTTTGGACCTTATCGTGTCATGTTTGCATCCAACTTTCCGATGGATAAAGTGAGCACATCACTTACAAATATCATTGATGCCTTTAGCGACATTGTTGCTGCCTATAATTCAGAGGTTGTTGAACAGATATTTTGTAAAAATGCGCAGCAATTTTATAAGCTTTAAAAAAAAAGGCTCATTCACGATCGAATGAGCCTTTTTTAATCGTACATTGTGGTTCTAAGTTTTAGGCTTTGAAATCATTTCAGGTTGTGGTTTACCATACTGATCTGCCATAACTTCAACCAAAAACTCAGGCTTAATATATTTTTTGATCACTGCATCTATATCTTTCTTCGTCAGTTTTGCAAATGCCTGATCACGCTCTAGTCTTAAAAGCTGTGTTTTATTTTGCTCAAGCTGACTGTTCAATCCACGATGAATACGGCGCTCATCCTCTAAATTCGTGACACGCTGTTTCATAATATTGGCTTTAGCCGCTTCAAGCTCTTGCTCCGTCACACCATTCTTTAATAAGTCAGTGAATACTTTATGCACACCTTGAGAAACTTGAGCTGATTTTCCAGCTGCATAATTAGCACTTACACCTAGAGCACCAGCATTGATAAAATTATCCAAACTCAAACTACTTCCAAAGCTGTAAACCAACGCATTTTTTTCACGTAACTCCATGGCAAGGCGTGATGATAATTGTGACTCGCCTAGAATATGGCTCAACACATATAATGCTTCTGCATCAGGATGATTATTACCCACTGGAATGGCAATAACCGCTTGATAATTACCAAATTGACGCTGTTCAGCCAGCGCATGAACTTTTTGAGCAGGATAATCTATATGACTGCCCTGCAAACGTTGGTATGGTTCTTTTGTCTTAGACTGACCTAAAGATGAATTCAAGTATTTCAGAATGGCTTTGTCATCAAAATCACCAGTCACCGATATTTGACCATTTTGAGTTGTAAAATACTTTTGGTATAAAGCTTTAATTTGATCATTGGTGATGGTTTCAATTTGCTGCTTTGCTAGCTCAGGTTCAAAATGATATCGCAAATCACCTGGTTCATATCGCTCTACGATTCTAGCGATAGTCAGTCCCGCTACAGTTTCAGGCTCTGTATATGGTCGATTTAATGACGATAATGTTTGTGATTTGATGAGGTCAAACTGACTCTGCTCAAATTTCGGATTATTCATAACGTCGACAATAAACTTGAAGAATTCTGGAAATTTTTCTTTCTTCGCAGATACGTTAATCACAATACCATTATCAACAGCAGACGCAGATGCTCGACCACCCGCCTCGATTGATTTGTCTGCAATATCTTGCAAGCTATATTGCTCAGATGCTCTCAAAAGCAAATAAGACATAAAGCCTAGTGCTTCACCTTGATGCTTGAGTGATTGTGCTGTCCCGAAATTTAAAGATATCGATGCGTAAGTTTTGTCATCGCGAGTTGACGTTGGGAATAGTGCATACTGCATCCCATTTTTCAAAGTACCACGCTTGATTTTTTTCTCTAACTTTTCAACATACTGTTTGGAATTTTTTAAGTGCTCAGCCAGTTCAGCTTTATACACAGCTGGGTCTTTTAAAGGCTCTTCTTGAGTTGTCACTTGATCTAAAGTTTTTGATTCTTGCTCATGAGCGTCTAGCTCGAGTGCCTTTTTTTGATCCTCAGGCGTAGGTTGTATGTCTCCCGAAATGCGATGCTCAGCAACCAAGAATTGATTTATTGCCTGATTAACCTGATCGACATTTAAACTTTGTATCTCTGCTTGATCTTTAAAATATTTTGTCCAATCCCCATTGGATGAAACCACATAATCACTAATGAAACCACCCACAGAAGAGGCATTGGTCATCATGCTCTCTTGACCATTTTTAATCATGTTTTTGACACGATTTAATTCTGTTTCATTAAATTGATGCTTTTTCTCAATTCCTTTTTCTAGAGACAGGGCAACTTTTTTCTCGTCGTGATTAGGAGCATACACTGCCCCCATAAAAACAAGATTAAAATCGGGTGTTAACCATGTCGTCGATTGAACCTGTGTAGCCGTACCTGTTTCTACAATATCTTTGTACAAATGACCACTAGGTTGCATTGTAAATAAATAAGGTGCTAAAGCGAGTGCAGTCTGTGTTTTTTGCTGGGTGCCATTGAGATAAATATTGTATTTGCCTAAATCACTTCCCTTTTGCACGATAAATTGACGATCTTTGATCTTGGTCGAATCAAGCATTGGAACTTGGGTTGACTCAGGAATTTGACGCGCAGGAATTTGATTAAAATTTTTATCCACTGCTTTCAGGATATCCGCTTTATTAAATTTACCTGCAATCACTAGAACTGCATTATTCGGTGCATACCATTGTCGGTAAAATTGATTCAGTTCCTTCATGTTGATTGACTGAAGCTCATTTAAATCACCAATCGGTAGACGACCTAGATACTGATTTCCGTAAGCAGATTTCCAAATTTGATCCATCAATACTGAAAAAGGTTGATCCATTCGAACCTCACGCTCTCGTTTTACGATTGCGATTTCTGACGGAACAAATTTTTCCTGAAGTACGAGCTTATCCATTCGCTCTGCCTCCAGATACAACATTTCATCAATGGCTTTTTTTTCTGGACGGATGACACTCATATACTGGGTAGAATAGTAGTCAGTCATCGCATTACTCATGAGCGTATGCTGATCTAGACGACGTTGAAACTCATCTCCTTTTACATTTTCTGTGCCTTTAAACGCGAGATGCTCAAGTAAATGTGCTAAACCACCTTTACCTTGTGGGTCATTCAAAGCTCCAGTTAAATACACCATATTCATAAAAATTTTATTTTCTTTAGGTATCGGTGCCAAAATTACCAGTAAACCATTTTCTAGTTTGTATTCTTCAATATTTTGTTCAGTCTTGACCAAAATAGGTTGTGCTAAACAGCTAGAACTGACCGCAACGATCATTAAAGTAAGTGAAAGTTTTTTAAAACGAGTTAGCATTGTTCTTCCAATTATTGATATAAAAAAATTGATCACACGACTGCTAAGGGTGTGATCAATAGGGTTTATGTTTTAAAGGTAAATTTCAGCTTTCATATAAAGTTTGGCATAGCCAGAAATTTCAATTCTTTGATTCTCTTTAAGTTGGCAATACAACACGCCACCTCTTTCTGAGCTTTGAAAAGCAATAAGTTCTGTTTTATCCAATTTCTCAGCCCACAAGGGTGCTAATCCTGTATGCATAGAACCTGTTACAGGATCTTCATTGATGCCTTTATGTGGTGCAAAATAACGTGCCACATAATCATATTGTTCTGAAGCTGCAGTTATAGCAATATCGGGATGATCAGATGCTGTAATGCAGGTACTGACCTCATATGCTTCAGCAATTGCATTAATATTGGCAAAATTAGGTTTGGTATCAAGCACATCTTGTTCACTTTCCAAGACTAAAATATAAGCTTGTTGATTTTGATAAATTTCCTTGATTGGACGATCAACCACTTCTTTTAATAATTCAGGAAACTCTTCAGTTAAATGAGGGATTCGAACTGGGAAATTCATTGTGATTTTTCCATCGTCTTGTCGCGTGATGGTAAAAATTCCTAAATCTTTAACATGAAATTTAATGTGTTTCGCTTGAGTATACTCATTAAAAAGTACATAACTGCTCGCTAAAGTGGCATGACCACAAAAATCGACTTCAACTTTAGGTGTAAACCAACGGATTTCATAATTTTCATCATCAATAATTTTAACAAAAGCCGTTTCAGCCAAATTATTTTCAAATGCAATATTTTGCATGAGTGATGTATCAAGCCATTCTTCACTGACCACTACAGCTGCAGGATTCCCCTGAAACAACGCTGTAGTAAAGGCATCAACTTGATACATTTTCATAAATACACCCTAATATTTCCAAACTTCTAATTGAGAATAATAATCTTTTATCATTTCAAATCATAGATTAATTTCAATCTTGACTATAAATTATTGCTTCACAAAGATTCGTTCATAAACTGTATATTTCTAATGATCTTCCATAAAAAAACCCTCACATGAGGGTCTTTTGCTATTTACTCTTTTTGAGCGCTTTCTTTAAATCTTTTAACTTAGATTCATGTTTAGAAATTTTCTTTAGTCTCGATTTAATTTGATCTTTTAAATCTTTAATTTTTAACTTGGACTTATTCGTCATATCTTATCTTCCTCGTGTCATTCACTTTAAATTGTTAATGCTTGAATTTACTGACAAGAATGGGCATTCATCCCTAAATTCCCATTCAATTCATGATTAATGGATTAACGATTTTGTTGATCTAAATCAGATTGCTGTTGTGATTGTTGACGGGACTGTTGCTGATCCTGCTGCTGTTGATCTTGTTGCTGTTGCTGCTGATTCGGTTGTTGTTGATGTGGCTGTTGACCTTGTTGACGTTGTTGGTGATTTTGTTGCTGTTGCTCATTTTGATCTTGATTGTATTGATTACTCATTTCATATCTCCATGATTATCACTTTTTTGATACTGATCTTAAATTCTTTTTCACTTGAATTAGACCAGTACAAATAACCATAAACCTTTTGAACGAAACTGCGAGCATAGAGCTGTATCAAAATACTGCATCGTAACTTCCATTGTGTAAGCTATTTAAATTTCAGAGGATTAAAATTGATATATGTTACGAGGCTTACAAGGCTCTCTCATTTGTTTACTTGTATTAACGTGACTTATTCCTTTAGTTTTAAATATGGATATGGATTCGTAGCACCACTCGTTAAATAAATCCCATAATGTAAATGCGGAGGTGTATTGATCGCATTGCCAGTATTTCCCACATATCCTAACACTTCACCGACTTCAACCCAGTCACCTTCTTGGATGTGTGCTGCATATTCATCTAAATGTGCATAGTAATGGCGACTTAACTGAGGTCCTACCACCCAGACGACTTTACCTCCCAAACTGTTTGTGCCGATACGACTTACAATACCTTGTGTTGCACTCAATACAGGCGTACCTCGTTTGGCAAAAATATCAATTCCTTGATGTGTACGACCATTTGAACGTGCCGCCCCCCAAGTATCTGCTATTTGAGTTACTTTGACTCCTTCAACGGGTATCGCCAACGGCTCTGTCAACGCTTGCTGTTGAAGTTTCCAGTATAAATATAGATATTGTATTCCTGCTGTTTCGCCTGAAGTTGGGGGCTGACAAGCAGTAAGCATCCAACTGATTGCAATGAGTGATCCAATAATCCTTTTCTTCATATACAACCCAACATCTTAAATTGAGTTAAATTTTAGCTTCTGATCGACGTTTGCATTGTATTGATTAAATTAAAAGCACTTGTCATAAACCAATAAAAGCCTGCTTATACCGATTAAATCGTCAGAATTACATATTTTTTTTGATCAATACGATACTTTCTTTTTTGAATCACGCATAATAGTCACCAATTCCCCTATTTATTTTGTTTGACTTCATTGATCGAATCCTCAGATCAATTCAGGATGTTCATAAATTCTTGATAAGTCAGACCTTTCACCATTTGCACATTATTGAAGTTTTTATATGAAAATCGTCATTCTCAATAAACCTTATGGCGTTCTCTCCCAGTTTCGTAAAGACGAAGCACATATGACAATGTCTGATTTCGTTAACGATCCGACTTTACGTCTTGCTGGACGTCTAGACATGGACTCTGAAGGTCTAGTGTTTTTAACCGACCATGGTGGTTTAAATCAGTACATTACCAACCCTGCCAACAAGAAATTTAAAACTTATTTGGTTCAAGTTGATGGTGATGTGACTGAAGAGGCTTTAGAACAGCTTCGTAAAGGTGTAGAGCTTAAAGACGGTATGACTCTACCTGCAAAAGCTGTAAAAGTTGAACAGCCTGAGTGGTTATGGGATCGTGATCCTCCTGTTCGTTTCCGTGCTTCTGTACCTACTTCTTGGGTTGAAATTTCGATTTGCGAAGGTCGTAACCGCCAAGTTCGACGTATGACTGCAGCAGTGGGTTTCCCAACTTTACGTCTTATTCGCACTAAAATTGGATCAATCGACTTAGTACAGATGGGTCTTGAATCTGGCGAAACTAGAGAAATTGAACCATTACTTTATCCTGACTTTCAAAATGTTCCTGCAGAAGAGCCATACCGCTCACGCTCTTACGTGAAGAAACCAGGCGGTACAGGTGGCAAGCCGATTAATAAGAAAGTCAATAAAGATGGTACTAAGAAAAAATCGGGTACTAAACGTATTTGGCAAATGGAAGAACATGAGAAACCACGTCGTAAGACCAATGGTACTACTCGCCCAAATACAAAAGCTCCACGTGGACGCGCACGCTAAGCTCAAGCTATTGTATAAAAAGTAAAAAGGATGCAATTGCATCCTTTTTTTATACATAAATTAACTTAAATAATCTCTCATTTTAAGTACACTTTTTCGATTATTTGCTTATTGTGACTTGATACTTATGAAAAAATTTACGCTTGCTCTTTCAAGTTTTGCATTTTCAACATTCACTTTGGCAAATCCTTTAAGTGTTCATGTGCTTAATCAAGAAACTGGTCTTCCATCTTCTAATATTGCAGTTACACTTGAAGCGCAGCAGGGTGAAAAATGGGTAAAGCTCAACGAAGCTAAAACGGATGAAAATGGTCGTATCAAGGCTCTATATCCAGCCGAAACAGATCTTCAAAAAGGTGTTTACAGAGTAACTTTTAAAACTGGCGACTGGTTTAAAGCAAACAACAAGCGTACTTTCTTCCCAGAAGTGCCAGTGGTTTTTGTAATTGATGGTAGTTTAGATCATTACCATATTCCGTTGTTACTAAGTTCATATGGTTATTCAACCTATCGAGGGAACTAATGTTTTTTTGTGGCTTTGTTGCACAAACCTATCTGTAAAGGGTTTTTCAGCGATATAATTTTCAAATGAAGAAGCCTACACACAAAATCTACCGCACAACC
>NZ_JBWYIQ010000050.1:0-10322 GCF_056779795.1 Acinetobacter sp. ANC_7682
TTGGCTAAGGCGGATGTGCGTGAACAACTCAAACAGATTTCGATTCCTGTATTGATTATTACAGGTCAACAAGACCCTGTGACCACTGTGGTAGATGGTCAGTTTATGCAAGCAGCGATTGTGGGTAGTCAACTTGTTGAGATTAATGCTTCGCACATTTCTAATGTTGAACAACCACAGGCGTTTAACCAGGCTGTGGCTGAATTTATTCAGGCTTAAGTTCAGAACAACTTAAACCTGAACTCAGGAAACATCACTTGTCACGGGTGACTCATCTTGACGCTTTGCCAGATTGCTCCACCAGTCTGGCTTTTTTTTCACAGTAATTGGACCATGAACAACGACAATTAAATATCAGTCTCGTGATTCCTTAAAACGGCGATAGTTATGTCATAAGTGATTGAAACGATGTCACTCATCATTCTCAAAGATTCAGATGATTCTTCTAATTTTATCTTAAATCAATTGTTTAAGTAAATTTTTAAAGTGTTGGTTTAGAAGCTAAAATCCGCTTAATTGTGCCTATATCATAGTTTCTATTACCCAATTATGATCAACAACGATTAGTCGTTAGTATTTAAATTAAAAACCCATCACCTAGATGATGGGTTAATTGTTGATGTCTAAAGATTTAGATTAATACGCCCACTGGATGAGCAATCGAAATAGACCAGCAATCAATAATAGACTTAAAAAACCACCGAGCCATAAAACAATAAACCACCCTGCTTGATTCAGTTTCATTATCATTCTCCTCAGTGATAACCTTCGTCACCAACACGGACCTTGTCTCTAAATACCCAATAAGATAAAGCGGTATAAAACAATATAATTGGGATTAGAATGAGTGCACCAATGAGAGCAAATAATTGACTACTTTGAGGTGCAGCAGCTTGCCAAATCGTTACACTTGGCGGAATGATATTAGGCCATAAACTAATTAAGAAGCCCGTATACGCAAGAAATACCAAAGCCAATGTATAGATGAAAGGCGCAAACTCCTGACGACGTTTACAAGCTCTAAGCGCAAGGAAAGTAAAAATCAATACCAGTATTGGTACGGGGCTGAAATACCACATTTGTGGTTGGCTAAACCAACGCTGTGCAATATCGTCATGTACAAGGGGGGTATAAATACTGACAGCGCCAAATATTAGAAATAACGCGATCATAAGCTTCGGCATCAGACGGTACATATGATCTTGTACACGCTCATCCGTTTTAAAAATTAACCATCCACAACCGAGTGTCGCGTATAACACAACAACGCCTAAACCTGTAAAGAGTGAAAATGGAGTGAGCCAATCCAGACCACCACCCGTGAACACACCATTGGTCGTCTGAATTCCTTGAATATAAGCGCCTAAAATCACACCTTGTAAAAATGAAGCTAAAATTGAACCCCAAATAAATGCTTGGTCCCAAAGTGCCTTAGTCCGATTAGCCTTAAAACGAAACTCAAAAGCGACTCCACGAAATATAAGCGCGATCACCATTAAGGTGATGGGCATATATAATGCGGACAATACAGTCGAATAGACCAGTGGAAAAGCGGCAAATAAACCAGCTCCACCAAGTACCATCCAAGTCTCATTGCCATCCCATACGGGTGCTACAGTATTCATCATGACATCACGCTCTTGGCGATCTTTCACAAATGGAAATAAAATACCAATTCCCAAATCAAAACCATCAAGAACGACATAAATCAACACACCTAGTGCGATGATCACAATCCAAATCAATGATAAATCAATCATTTCAAATTCTCCCGATCATTCACCCTGTTTGATGCTTCAAGTTGTTGTTCATTATCAATGGTACTCATCGGGCGTTTAGACGCTCGGATCACTTCGCCATCTGAATGTGGTGTTGAATAAATAAATTCTGGTCCTTTTACCATCATTTTCAACATATAAAAGATACCGATACCAAATACGATGCAGTACACCACAACAAAAATAATTAGCGTAAGTCCAACCTGTTCCGCAGAGACAGGAGATAACGCATCTTTCGTACGCATTACGCCATAGATAATCCAAGGTTGACGTCCCACCTCTGTGGTAAACCAGCCTGCCAATAATGCAATAAAACCTGAAGGCCCCATCCACAAAGCAAACTTGTGCAACCATTTAGAATCATAGAATTTGCCTGTCTTACGTAGCCATAGACCAAATACAGCCAGTAAGATCATGAGCATGCCCATACCCACCATGATTCGGAAACTCCAAAAAACGATGGTTGAATTAGGTCGATCCTCAGGTGCGAATTCTTTTAAGCCTTTAACCTCACCATCAAGGGTATGTGTCATGATCAGGCTACCCAGATTTGGAATACCAATCGCATATTTAGTTTCTTCAGCTTCCATATCTGGAATACCAAATAGATACAACGGCATACCATGATCTTTATTGGTTTCCCAATGACCTTCGATTGCAGCTAATTTAGCAGGCTGATGTTCTAAGGTATTCAATCCATGTAAATCACCCACGAACATCTGTAGTGGAGCTAAAGCAAGGATCATCCACATTGCCATCGAGAATGACTTTTTAACTAACGCATCACGGCGTCCTTTGAGTAGATGCCATGCAGCAGTTGCGGCAACCAATAAGCCTGAAACCAAGAAAGCGGCCAGTGCCATATGCGCTAATCGATAAGGAAAGGATGGGTTAAAGACAATCGCGAACCAATCTTGAGGAACAATTATTCCATTTTCAAATGCAAAGCCTTGAGGTGTTTGCATCCAGCTGTTAGATGACAGAATCCAAAACATGGATATACATGTTCCTATTGCCACCATTAAGGTTGCAAAAAAATGCGTCTTTGGTCCAACTCGCCCCCAGCCAAACAACATGATACCGAGGAAACCAGCTTCTAAGAAAAACGCACTGAGCACTTCATACGTCAGCAATGGTCCAGTGACACTACCAGCAATACGTGAAAATTCACTCCAGTTGGTTCCAAACTGATAGCTCATCACCACGCCTGAAACGACACCCATACCAAATGAAAGTGCGAATATTTTTATCCAAAATTTAAACAGATCTCGATAAACAGGATCATTCGTTTTAAGCCAACGCCATTCGAGCACAGCCAAAAAACTTGCCAATCCAATCGAAATTGCTGGAAAGATAATGTGAAATGAAACAGTGAATGCAAATTGTATACGCGCCAATTCGAGCGCTGTTAGTCCTAGATCCATGAGGTCACCTTATCATTGAATTTTGTGGTGAATGTTGTTCTTCAATGAGTTTAAAACTACAGTCAGAATTACATTGTAGATGTCATGTATCATTCCGATAACACGCGATTTTAAATTCACTTTTTTGAGGATGAGTGAATACCGTCTGTTAGCTACAGACTGTTTAAAGATTTTTTTCATAAGATTGAACTCTAAATAAATTGATTAAGATCAAAATGATCCAAGGTTTAAATCAATTAGAGTCCAAAAGGTGGCGCTCGGCCTTGAGGCAGAAGATAGAGCTTCTGTAGAGAAAAATAGACGTGCCAAAAAGAATTGCGGTAGAAGCTCAACTTAACTTGTAAGCGATCAAAAATTTCTTTTACACCAAAATCAAATGGTAAGACGAGGTCTCCATACACAGTGCAATATTGGCATTGGTGAGTAATTTGATTATGGTCGTGATGATGTTCGTTTTCACTCAAATGGTGGACGAGATCGTGATAAGTCTCATGAACATGCTGATGGCGTTCTGGAGAAAGTAAATTATGCATAATAGACATGCATACCGGAGCGACATGAAATTTCTCCGGTAAGATCGGTTGTAAATAAACCGCTAGTTGTAATAACACCGTTGCAAATGCAATGATGAGTCCACTAGATCTTAGCAAAATTTCCTCTCAACTCTTTTCGATAAAGAGTGTTTAGAAACATAGAAAAAAATCAAGTTAATAACCGACTAGGCTGATCAACTTTCATACTTAACTATACGCCTATTGAACTTGTTTTTAAAGCCTTTTTCAATTTTATACATAACATGTATTTATAATATCTATAAAAATTAAAGTAGCTAAATTTTATGATTTGAAAAAATTTAAAGGGATTTTCAAATAAGATACTCCATTGTGTTCAGTGGGCGGAAATTTGCCACCGTTTATATTAATTTGAATGGCTGGTAAAATGAGCTTTGGCATCCCCAATGTCGCGTCACGGCTATTGCGCATTTCCACAAAATCATTCTTTTTTGAATCAATTCGAATGTGTATATTCGATTTTTTTTGCGTTCTTATATCCGTTTGACACATATATTGGTGTCGATTTTCTGGTAAATAATCGTGACATAGATATACACGCATATGATCAGGCAGTTGATAAAGCTTCTGAACTGAATCAAATAATTCTGCTGCACAGCCCCGTGGAAAATCACAACGTGCTGTACCATAGTCTGGCATAAATATAGTATCACCCACGAAAACTGAATCACCTATCACATAACTAAGACAAGCAGGTGTATGACCAGGCGTTGGAATATTGTAGGCTTCAATTTCTCCAATTTTAAAACACTCATGATCTTTAAATAAATAATCGAATGGTTGCTGTGCGTTTATTGCCTTAATATCCAATTGATAAATTGAGCCAAATGTTTCTTGTACAATTCCAATATGATGACTCATGGCAATTTTGCCACCCAGCTTAGATTTTAAATATTTCGCAGCGGTCAAATGATCAGCATGCACATGTGTTTCTAAAATCCACTCAACTTTGTAATGCTGTTCATGTATGTATTGAATAATCTGGTCAGCATGTTCCGTCGTTGTTGTCGCAGAAGCAGCATCAAAATCTAAAACACTATCGATAATGGCACAACTTAATGTCACAGGATCAGCCACGACATAACTAAATGTATTGGTATTTTGATCAAAAAAATCTTTAATTAGCGGCTTAATTTGATCTTGAGTGGCATCTTTCATCACTAGTTTCATAATTATGCTCCCATCCATTTACGGTGAATCAAAACTCCTATCAACATCGCAATCACAAAATAGAGTGATTGATAATGCCCTAAACCAATTAATGTTAATCCTGGTGCTGGACAGATGCCTGCGATGCCCCATCCTATCCCAAACAAGCTAGCACCTATGATGAGCTTGTTATCAAGCTGATTGTTCTTTAATAAATCAATAGTCTCATTGAATAGAGTTAAAGGTTTTTCACTTCTGGTTACGATCTGAAAGGGTATGAATGCCACGACAATGGCACCCATCATGACAAATGCCAAATTTGCATCCCACTCACCAAATAAATCAAGAAAATTAAGAACTTTTTCAGGGTTCGACATTCCAGATAACATGAGCCCCACGGAAAAAAGTGAGCCAAACAAAAAAGCAAAAAGGTTTTTCATTTAGAATGCTCCTGTGACATGTCGAATTAAATAAACCGTTATAAAGCCTGTCAGCATAAAACTTAGTGTTGCCACAATAGATCTTTTGGACAATCTACTTAAACCACAAATGCCATGCCCACTTGTACAGCCAGAACCTAAACGTGTTCCAAATCCAACTAAAATACCTGCCACGATCATCATGAATGGACTTGCTTCGAGTTCAATTTCAGGCTGAACCCAAATACCATAGATAAAGGGTGAGATGATGAGACCCAGTAAAAACCACAATGCTGGTGTT
The DNA here is from genome assembly GCF_056779795.1 of Acinetobacter sp. ANC_7682. Taxonomy (NCBI): domain Bacteria; kingdom Pseudomonadati; phylum Pseudomonadota; class Gammaproteobacteria; order Moraxellales; family Moraxellaceae; genus Acinetobacter; species Acinetobacter sp. ANC_7682. The sequence goes on from NZ_JBWYIQ010000050.1 coordinate 5,644, forward strand.
TTGAAAACTGTATGCGGATTTAGTACTTGACCGATTAAACCACTAATCCCTGCTATTCGACCATTCACATATAAGTATCCAACCACAGATAAACCGAGTAGTGCTCCACCTAAAAAAGCAATCACAATATCATGCATAACAATTTACTTATTTACAATATATTTTTTTATATTATATAATTTTGAAAAATAATCAAGATGCTTTAACATACGCATCCTTCTGTTTCAAAGGAACATCTAATGCAATCTGATGTTGAATTCAATCAAATGGATTTTTCACAAGTTGATCAAGTCAGCGATCGACTTAAAGTCCTGTCGAATCCTGATCGCTTAAAGATACTTTGTATTTTAGTAGATGGTGAATTGAACGTTCAGGAAATTGAGAATCGAACTCAAATCTTTCAACCCACGCTTTCACAACAGTTAACCGTATTACGTAAAGCTGAAATGGTGGTGACTCGTCGTGAAGGTAAACAAATTTTTTATCAAGTGAGTGATCCTAAAGTCCTCACCATTATACAAACGCTTTATCGCTTATATTGCGATCCTACTTCATAATCTTGCAATTCTTTCAGTTGTGGATATGAGACTCAAATACGATCATATTCTCCATGCAAATGACCATGTATTAAATTTTAAAGTTTTGTATTCAAGAGTACTAAAGTCCAAAAAATTCTATTTTTCAAAAACGTCTTGCAAGTCTTTTGCCATTCCTTGCATAGACTTGAACTCTCCTTGTTGATTTTTCCATACCATAGCTGGCGTGGAAAAAAATCCATATTTATCCATGAGTGACTCGTTATAGTCGATTTTTTCATGTAAAGATTTTGATATATTTTGCGTAACAACTAATCGCTCTTTACCTTTCTTTTTATTGTAGTCATTAAATACTTTAGCAGGATCACTTGAGTTAAGTATGGTGACAATCTGCCCTCGACTTTCTTCTCGAATTACACCAACTTGTATATGTCGAAGTTGAACTTTTCCCGAGTTTACCCATGGTCGTGCAGCTTCCCAAAATTGATGGCAATATGGGCAGTTAGGATCTGAAAATACATAAACAACGCGTGCTGCTGTATTTTCACCATCTTGAATCCAAGTCGACTTTTCAATGCTCTTCCATACATCATCTAATACGGCGTCTTTGACATGTGTATTTAATGCTTCAATAGAAATATTTTCACCTTGAGCATTATATAAATCACCCATAATGTAATATTTCTGATCATTAGAAATAAAAACCGTGCCTGGATGTTGGTTCATATGCCCTGCCCATCCTGTCATACCTGCTGGTGCTGGAATTTCTTTTACAAACTCAAAGCCCTCTGCTGAAATCTGCTTTTTTAAATCCGCATAACTGACGCTACTTATTAAAAATACGCTAGACAACAATATTAATTTATTTATATCTTTCATAACCTTTAGCTCTACTCAGCTGTCATTTTAATTAAATATTCTTGCAATTTTGCAGCGCTTAACTCACCCATATGTCTATCCACCAATTTACCTTTTTCATCGTAAAACAATGTAGTTGGCAAGCCAAAACTATTGCTCTGCTTGGGCATTTCCCCATTTACATCAAGTCTGACATTTTTAAAGTTGAAGCTGTGGTTTTGTAAATAGTTTTGAACCGTTGTGATATCTTCACCTTGATTGAGCATCACAAAATGAATATTGGGATGAGCCTTTTGTGCTTGAAAAAGTATTGGCATCTCTCTATGACATGGCGGGCACCAACTCGCCCACAAATTAACGACTGTAGGCTGACCCAAAAAATCTGTGAAATACCCTTCATTCTTATTTTCACTATGATCAGTTGGGAGTATCTGAAAACTTAGATCAGGATAATAACTTTCAACCTTGTATTGAGTTTTTATCATTACACCAATCGCTACCCAAAATAAAAACACCCCAACTAAAATGATTTTCATTTTTGTTCGTAAGCTTCGATTGAGAATGATATAGCTTAGCCCACCGAAGAATAATCCACTCCATAAGCTAAATCCTTTATCTTGGATTTTGAGTATATCTAAAGGATTTTCAATATAAATCTCCCAATAGAACATAACAAAGATGACTCTAGCGGCAACTGCTCCAATAATGATGCTTGTCCACACTGAATCTTTACTGATTTTGACTTGGGTATCTGTCCATTTATAGTGATGACCTAAAACATTGATCAGGATAATGATGAACAGTATCCCACTGAATAGAATCAATAAAACCCATGGAAACATGAGTGATCCAAGTTGAATCCCATCAAATGAAATCATTACTGAACCATCCCGACAGATTGTTCCTGCAATCGATTTAATAACTGTGTTGCAGTAAAAGTGCCAGTCAAGCGCAGATCACGTATTTCATCATGTTGCGTATTTAAAAAAATAAATGTAGGCGGTCCTAAAATTTGCCATTTTTTTAACAGTTCATCTTGGCTTGGTTCAAAATGAGTGAGATCTAATTTAATTAAAACCAACTCATTGAGTTTGGCTTGAACATCTTCACGCGGAAGTACCTCTTTTTCTATCGGTTGACATGCAACACACCAATCTGCGTAAACATCAATTACTACGGCTTTACCTTGATTTGCTTTCAAAACATTTGAAAGCTGCGCGGCAGAGTTGACTTTATGCCATGTATGTAATGTTTTGGCCTGCGTTACAAGGGAGTGCGTATACCCTTGCTGCACATAATTCACTCCTAAAAACATCATGCCAAGACTGAGTAATATGATGATGCTTTTAACTACTATTTTTTCGATATAAGGTCTCATTTTCCAGAGTAAATATACAGCAAATCCAAGAAGTAAAAGACCCATCAGAATTTGATAAATACTGGTTGGAATAAGTGGCCGTACAAAATAAATGGCCACAAGCAACATCACGAAACCAAAACAGACCTTGAGTCGATCCATCCATACCCCAGGTTTAGGTAAAAAATGCGTCCCGAAAACTGCCGCAATAAAAAGCGGCAAACCAATCCCAATGCCCAAAACAAAAAGATAAGTCGCCCCTAATAAAGGTTGGTTCATCTGTGAGACAAATATCAATGCTCCAGCCAACGGAGCACTCATGCAGGGTCCAACTATCAGTGCAGAAATCATCCCCATGAGTCCTGCACCGATCAATGTTCCGCCTTTTTGTTTTTGTTGCCAAAGATCTAAGCGTTGTAATATTCCTTGAGGTAAAGAGATTTGAAATGCACCGAAAAGATTAAGGGCAAAAGTAATAAATAGGAGACTAAAAATACTAATGAAGATCGGACTTTGAAACCAACGCTGAAAATTATAGCCCAGTTGAGAAACAACGAATCCCATTAACGCATAAACGATAGCCATCCCTGTGACAAAAATAAAAGCTATTATCGCGGCACGATAACCTCTGTGATTTTGCACAAGAATGCCTGATAAAATCGGAATTAAGGGCAATGAACAAGGCAAGAATGCCAACAATATTCCAAGTCCTAAAAACACCAATAAATTAAGCCATACACTTTGTTGAGAGAGCAAATTTAAAAAAAATTGATCGTTGTTCCATACACTCAAAAAGCTGGCTGGCCTGTTCAGATTTTCTTTAGATAAATTTGCATCTAGCGTGGATTGATCCTCACTGATTAAATTATTTTCCCCAAATTCGGTTTTATCTAGCTCAAGCGCAGTAGCGTTAAAATTTTTACGATCTGCGACTGTATTATTATCCTCTGAAATGAGTTGTGTTTCTGTTTTTGGTGAAGCATTTTCTTGTGCATCTCGAGTATTCACAACTCCATTAGATGCCGCTGAAATTTCTTTGAGATTTAAAACTTTCTTAGCTTGTGTAGTTTGCTGCGCTGGGAATAAACCTGTGCTGTCAGTTGTTATCGTTATTCTTTGAATCGGATAACATAAACCACTTTCAGCACATCCTTGCCATTGAATCTTAAATTCTTGATTTGGTTTGACTGGAATATTGCTGATTACATCCTGATAATGCACTTGGGTCATACCAAAGTTCGGATCATCTTTCGCTTTTGGGCGTGGTAGAGATAACTTTACAGGACCTTGAATGTCTGAAACTTTGATTTGATCATGATAGAGATAGTAACCATCTGCGATCTTCCATTTTAGTTCAGCTTGATGATGACTGACTGATACTGCCTCAAATTGAAATGCTTGATCTGGTGGTAAAAAATCTGCAAATGCAAAATTACTCACCAAAATACCAAGCAATAAACTACCCTTAAACCACTTATTCATATTGACTGTATCAGTTCCTGTCTAGTCGTTCAAAGTTCAACGAATGAATTAAGAAAGCGTGATAAAAACAAAAGCCGCTTCAACGCTCCTCGTCACCCGAGATCGCTCATACATTTGTACTGCCCTAACATGAACTTTATATCGCAAAAAATCTCATTATTCCGTTGGAATTCTTTAAATATTTCTGTTTATCACCTTGGCAAAGCATTTGTGATTAAGATTTTACTCGAACCAAGAAAGAAACCCTCATTTGATTCACCAAGTGCTCCACATCAAGATTAATCATTCTTTCAAAATACGATGCGATTGAATGACGAGTACTGAAAACTCAAGTTCAGGTTAAACATCTTTGAAATGGCTTTGTTGCACAAAGATTTGAAATGCAAAGCGCCCCTAATTGAGCCAAATTTAAGGCGTAACTTGGGTAAGTGGTCGACCTAATTCCG
>NZ_JBWYIQ010000051.1:0-8703 GCF_056779795.1 Acinetobacter sp. ANC_7682
ACTCATTGAGATGTGTCATAGTATTCGTCGTTAGAAAACAATTATTGTGACATTATTTCAATGAGTTATCTATTTTTGTCGTGTACAGAGAAATTATTTAACAATATTAAAGTTTTTATATTTATAACATATGGATAGCTCATTTTTATTCCAAATTAACAGAATCTGCTAATAATAAAGCATTCTATTTTTAATACATACAAAACTCTAATTGTCCTACCTATAGTATTCAGCGTATTAAGTCTAAGGTGGTTCAACTTGCATGACCTTGTTAATATCTATAACAAAGATAGCCATTTGCCAAACTTTTAGGATAACAACATGACCAATAATACTTATACCGAATTGTCTCATTCAGAAGACTGTGAAAAGTACGCCAACCAATTTATTCAGGAGTTTCCACTGCGCCGTGCAGAAATTGGTCAAGGAACAGTGATCAAACGCGCTTTACCAAGTCGCCATAAGCGTATGATTGGCGCATGGTGCTTCTTAGATCATGCAGGTCCTGTGACATTTGAAGCTGGACAAGGTCTAGATGTTGGTCCACATCCACATATTGGTCTACAAACCTTTACTTGGATGATTGAAGGGACTATGTTGCATAGCGACAGCTTAGGTACAACAGATCAGCTCATTCAGCCCAAGCAAGTTAACCTCATGACCGCAGGTCGAGGTATTTCACATACTGAAGTCGCGCCAGCGAATGAAACAAAAATGCATGCTGCCCAACTTTGGATTGCATTGCCTGATGACAAACTTACCATCGATCCAGCTTTTAATCACTATCCAGAATTACCCGTCGTCAATCAGTCAGGTATCGAATTTACGGTATTGGTCGGTGAGTATCTAAATACAGTATCACCAGTTAAAGTACATACAGAGCTTTTAGGTGTTGATTTATTTGCGCAAACAGCCGCTAAAGCACGTTTACCTTTAAATCCAAAGTTTGAATATGGATTCATGGCGCTTGAAGGTACAGCAACTATTAATGGTCATCATTTAGATGAAGACAATATGGTGATTTTAGAGCCAGGGCTAGAACATGTGGAAGTAGAAATCCATGACAATAGTCGTGTACTGCTTTTGGGCGGTGAGCCATTTGAGTCACCAATTTTATTATGGTGGAATTTCGTTGGACGTACGCAAGAAGAAATCAAAATTGCACGTGATCAATGGATAGCAGAAGATCCACGTTTTGGGTCAATTCCATCATACCAAGGCGAGCGTTTGAAAGCTCCGATATTGCCTGATAGCATGCGTCCATCTAAATAATAAGACAAAGAAGGAAAATAAAATGGCAACGATCGCAAATGCAAAGGTCACCACACTACCTGAAAAATGGGGTGGTAAAATTCAATCTGGTCAGCACACATTTCTCACCGATAAACCTGAATCATTCCAAGGTTTAGATCGTGGGCCTGCACCGTATGATTTTATTTGTTCAGGATTAATTTCCTGCACAATGATCACATTACGGATGTATGCAGAGCATAAAGGACTGGATTTAGGCGAATTTAGTGTTGAGGCAGATTTTAAAGCCAATAAAGAAGGGCAGGAATGGATTGAGCGTCGTTTAAGTTTTAAAACTAACTTGGATGAAGCACTACAAGAAAAAGTTTTAAATGTGTGCCAAAAAACACCCGTCACTAAAACATTGCTCAGAAGCGTCGAAATTAAAACAACAATTGTTTAAATATAGACAACTTAATAGGCATCAACATTCTGTATTTTTGTAATTTACAGCTAAAAAGATGACATTTTGTGTAAAGCAGGATGTCTTTTTTTTATTCAAAATGGCTATATAGAGAGAAATAAAATTAGGTGGTCTTATGCTGACATTACATCATTTAGAAAAATCACGTTCTTCAAGAATTATTTGGGCGCTAGAAGAGTTGGGTGCTGAATACCAAATTCAACATTATAAAAGATTGCCAACTTACGCCGCTCCACCAGAATTGAAGAAGGTTCATCCTTTGGGGAAATCACCAGTGATTACTGATGATAATTTAGTGATCGCAGAATCTGCGGTGATTTTAGACTATCTGGCAGATCGCTATGATACTCAGCATCAATTTAAACCCCAGGCACAGCCGGACTTAACACAATATCAGTATTGGATGCATTACGCTGAAGGCTCATTAATGCCACTTTTAGTGATGACCTTAGTTCTCTCGTTTGTACCTCCTAAAGTACCTTTTGTGATTCGACCAATTGCCAATAAAATTATTGATGGGGTGACTGATGGATTTATACAACCGCGTCTCGCTGAACATATTGAATTTTTAGAACAGCATTTGGCGCAACATGAATTTTTTATATCTCAGTTTTCATTTGCAGATATCCAAATGAGTTTTCCCTTGATCGCGATGGATGAGCGCTTAAATGGAAAATATCCGAACATTCATGCGTATGTAAAACGCATAAAACAAAGACCTGCTTATCAGCGAGCGGTCATCAAGGGTGGTGATTAAGATGGCAGATCAGGCAGTGAAATTAATCTTCCTGCCCGGAGCATCTGGCAGTACTGCATTTTGGAAACCTGTTCAATCACATTTTGAATCTGAGTACGACACGCACATCATTGCTTATCCCAGTTTTGGTGAATATCCTGATCATCCACATGTAAATTCAATGTCAGATTTACAAGATTATGTATTTGATCATCTTCAGCGCCCAAGTATTCTGATCGCTCAATCTATGGGTGGGGTCATTGCTGTTCAAGCGGCGTTGAGGTATCCAAAATTGATTCAAGGTTTGGTGTTGGTCGCTACGTCAGGTGGCGTTGATTTAACACCATTTCATGTTAAAGATTGGCGTGCAGAATATCAAAATGAATATGAAGTGCCGCACTGGTTTATTGATGATGAAACCAAATTAGATGAACGGCTTGCTGAAATTGAATGTCCTGTACTATTAATCTGGGGCGGAGATGATGACATTAGTCCTGTCGCAGTAGGTGAGTATTTAAATCACGCTTTTAAGTATTCAGCGCTGAATGTGATCCCGAACGGACAACATGACTTAGCTAAAGTTTATGCGCCAGAGTGTATTTCTTTTATTCAGCGCTACTTAGCAAAATTTTAGGTTTGCTCTAGACTAAAAAAGGATGCTAATCGCATCCTTTTTTATGATTATCGTTTTACAACGATTGAATCAATACCGCTGTGTTGTAGGGTTTGCTGAGCGATAACAGCTGCTTCTTGAGAGTCATAAGGTCCAGAGACAACCCGATACCAGGTTTGACCGCCTTCCGTGGTTTTAATGACATCTGCAGATAAGCCGTTGAGAATAATTTCAGCACGACGTGCATCAGCACTGTCTGGATCTGGATAACTTCTGACTTGTAAAAGGTAGCTACTCGCTACGGGTTGAGGTTCTGCATTTTCAATCAGTTCACCCTCTGTCGTTGTAGCATCAGCAACCACAGGTGCTTCCACGATGACAGGTGCGGTGTTCACTTGCTGATTTTCAGGTACAGCTTGATCGGGGATTGGAGTCACTTGTTGTTGAGGCAATAAATCGTAGAAGCGATAATCTTTATTCGTATCTTCTTGATAATGTTCAGATTGAATATCATTGCTTTTTGGTTGGACTGGCGCCCACGGTTTCCATAGCATTAAGGCTACGGCAAAACTCAGTACAATTAAAATCAGAACAAGCATACCTAACCATTTTGGTATTAATGGTTGTTTAGGTTTGTTAGGTCTTTCTGATACACCACGCTGCGTTTTTCCAAACACTTGGAAACCTCTCTTATTTTAAGATCATGTAATGGAAAATTGGATTACCATCACATGGAATTTTTATCTCATTTTTTTTCAATAATAAAAGTCTAAAGAGGTGAATCTTTTAAAAAGATTCACCTTCAATGACTTACATGCTTTCAGGTGCAGAAACGCCTAAAAGCTCTAAACCATTTTTCAAGACTTGACGAACATTTACCGATAACAACAAACGTGCTTGGGTCAGATCAGCATCATCACCGAGTACTTTATTTTCGTTGTACCAACCATGGAACAATGCTGCAAGTTCTTTTAAGTAGTTACCTACTTGATGCGGTTCATGGCTGTTTGCAGCACGTGCAATAATTTCAGGGTAGGCTGCAAGTTTTGCTAAGATTTCAGTTTCAGCTTCTAATTCAAGCTTTGCGGCAAAACCACGCGCAGTGGTCGCATCGAAGTTGATGTTCAAGCTGCTTGCTTTTTCTAGCATACGACAAATACGTGCATGAGCATATTGAATGTAATACACCGCATTGTCTTTACTTTGAGAAACCGCGAGATCTAGATCAAAGTCGATGTGCTGTTCAGACTTACGCATGACATAGTAGAAGCGAGCAGCGTCGTTGCCGACTTCTTTACGTAGATCACGCAATGTGACGAATTGACCTGAACGAGATGACATTTGAACCATCTCACCACCGCGCCATAGGCTGACGAATTGTACTAATAACACAGTCAGTTTTTTCGAGTCATATCCCATCGCATCAATCGCCGCTTTTACACGTGCGATATAACCGTGGTGGTCTGAACCCCAAATATCAATAATGTCAGTATAACCACGCTGAAGTTTATTCAGATGGTAAGCAATGTCAGACGCGAAGTAAGTGGTTTGACCATTACGACGTTTTACAACACGGTCTTTTTCATCACCAAATTCTGTTGATTTGAACCAAATGTTGCCATCTTTCTCATAGAGGAAGCCGCGTTGATCAAGTGTTTGTAATGCTTCTTCAATTTTTTCAGTCAATGATGCTTCACTGAACCATTGGTTGAAAGTCACACCAAATTCACCAAGATCATCTTTAATATCATCAAGAATTGCTTTTAACGCAGCTTGATGAAAAACGCGATAACCTTCACCTATTAACGTCTGCGAGTTAAAAATTAGACCATCAATATGTTTTTCTTTATCGCCAGAAAGTACAACCTTGTTGCCTTCGGCATCAAGTTCTTCAGCATATTGCACATCTTCTGGCACATCTTTATAAACATCAGCTACAGGGCGAACATATGCATCGCCGTCTTGATCAATAATGCTTTGTGCAATTTCTTTAACGTAATCGCCTTGGTAAGCATTTTTAGGGAATACTAATGTTTGACCAGTTAACTCAAGGTAACGTAGATAAGTAGACGTCGCTAAAATGTCCATTTGACGACCAGCGTCATTCACATAGTATTCACGATCGACTGTAGCACCAGTTGCTTCAAGTAAATTCGCAACCGTCATGCCATATGCTGCGCCACGACCGTGACCCACATGTAAGCTTGATGTCGGGTTCGCAGAGACAAACTCAACTTGGATTTTTTTCGTAGCATTTACTTGTGTACGACCAAAATCATTAGCTTGTGCCTGAATAGCATCAAGAACAGCAAAACGTTGGTCTGCATTCAAGAAAAAGTTGATAAAACCAGGACCGGCGATTTCCGCTTTACTGATATCAGCAACTTCTGGCAGTGCAGCAAGAATTTTTTCTGCTAAATCACGAGGCTTCATACCTGCAGCTTTAGACGCGATCATTGCGATATTCGAAGCGAAGTCACCATGGCTTCGGTCTTTGGTTCGCGTTAAGTTTCCGCTGTTGTTAAAGTCAGATGGGAGGACCCCTTCAGTCTGAAGAGATTGCACTGCATGATCGAGAGCTGCTTGTATTGCCGTATTCATAATTTATCGAAAAATTAATGTCGCAGAAAAACGACAAATATAGCAAATTTAGCGCTCATTAGCGAAGCAGATTTGCGTTGAATAAAACTTATCCGACATAAAAAATAATAAAATCAGTTTTTTTAATCACTATGCGCTATTTGCAGAATTAACGATGATGAAATTAATCTTTTACATCTAATGCATATCGATGATTGAATTGAGCCTGATTGTCTTTATCTCATTTAATGTGAATTTAAATAGAAATCAGGCAATTTTATGATTCGAAATTAAGCCATACACGTGACAGGCTTATTTAGTAATTCTGCTTTACCATTTTGGAAAGTGTATAACTTAGATGCATGGAAGATTTTAATGGTTTTTGCCTTTTGAGTAGCAGTTTGAAATGTCGCTAAATTTTTTTGATTCGCCAAACTAAAAGGATTTCCGTAATTCTTATTGTCAAGTAGTACTTGGATCGTGCCCACTTCAGGCTGAAGACTATTTAAAATTTCCGAACCTTCCACATTTTGTATGCTGAGACTTGGTTTTTGGACACTATTTCTTACAATTTAAACGCAGGAACAGCATGTGACCATCAACTGCTTTGTTTTGTAAGTCATAAATTCCTTGAAGGTCATTTTCGATATATACCCACTGACCAATCGGCATATTTTGTTTAAGTTTCTCAATTTGCTCGAGTGTCGTTTTACTAATATCGACTATGCCTTTTTTATCAATTTCAGGGGTTTTATCAGCGCGTGCTAAGCCCACCATTGAAAGTGCTTTATCACCGACCTTTGAGGTCGTGTCAGTGATGGTTTGACAACCCGTCACATTTAGCAATGAAATAATAGTCAATGGCAAAATGGCAATTTTAGCTGTAATTTTCATGTGGGTATAATAATGAACTAAGAATACGGTTGAATCCGATATTAGCTGAATCGTTCAGATTAGTTTGCAAAAAAAAGTTAATAAACATGAATAATACATTTGAAATGTGACAGTTTTATCTATTTTTCTATCAATAGAATGATTGATTGAAGTTATAAAATTTAAAAATACTGCCAATATTATTATCAATTTTATAAATATACATTTGTCTTCATTTCGGCTTAAGCTATTTCTTAAATAAATGGTAAAAATGAAATGAAAAGGGTCTGAATTTAGGCCTGATCCATGAGATTAGAGATGACAACTGAACACACTGAAGTAAAACACCCTCTTTATACCCCTTATGCTGGCTTTACTTTGCTTGAACTACCTCTCCTTAATAAAGGCTCTGCGTTCACTGAGGAAGAGCGAGCAAGTTTTAATCTAAACGGTTTGCTGCCTCATGTGATTGAAACGATTGAAGAGCAACACCAACGTTCATATCAACAATTTACGTCATTTCATGACGACATTAATAAGCATATTTATCTGAGAAATATACAAGACACCAATGAGACTTTGTTTTATCACCTCATAGAAAATCATTTATCTGAAATGATGCCGATTATTTATACCCCAACGGTAGGTGAGGCTTGTCAACGATTTTCTGATATTTACCGCCGTCATCGTGGTGTATTTATTTCATATCCTGATCGTGCCAACATTGACGATATTTTACAAAATGTGAATAAGAACAACGTCAAAGTTATTGTAATCACAGATGGTGAACGTATTCTTGGTTTAGGTGACCAAGGGATTGGTGGGATGGGAATTCCAATCGGAAAATTATCTCTCTATACCGCATGTGGTGGTATTAGCCCAGCTTATACATTACCCATTACATTGGATGTAGGAACCAATAATGCACAGTTGCTAAATGATCCAATTTATTTAGGTTGGAATCAGCCTCGTATTAGTGGTGATGAATACTATGACTTTGTGGATGACGTACTTCGTGCGATTAAGCGTCGTTGGCCAAAAGCTTTGATTCAATTTGAAGATTTTGCTCAAAAAAATGCAATGCCATTGCTGGAAAAATATCGTGATCAATATTGTTGTTTTAATGATGATATTCAAGGCACTGCTGCTGTTGCGGTTGGTAGCTTAATCGCAGCAAGTCGAGCTGCAGGAAAACAATTACGTGACCAGAAAGTGGCATTCTTGGGTGCTGGTTCAGCGGGCTGTGGTATCGCTGAGCAAATCATTGCGCAAATGGTGGCTGAAGGTTTGAGTGATGCTGAGGCAAGATCACGAATTTATATGGTCGATCGTTTTGGGTTATTGACCGATAATCAACCAAACCTTTTAGATTTTCAGCGTAAACTGGTTCAAAGTTCAGAAAATGTATCCGAGTGGGCTGATGCGGAAGGCATCATTTCATTGCTAGATGTTGTAAAAAATGCACACCCGACTGTATTGATTGGTGTCTCTGGACAACCGGGTCTGTTCACTGAAGAAATTATTCGAACTATGGCATCCAATTGCGAGCATCCTATTGTATTGCCATTGTCGAATCCAACGTCGCGTGTAGAAGCTGTACCAGCAGATATTATTCAGTGGACGGACGGTCGAGCTTTGATTGCAACTGGTAGTCCATTTATGCCAGTTAATTATCAAGATAAGCTACACAATATTTCTCAGTGTAATAACTCTTATATTTTCCCAGGGATTGGCTTAGGGGTGATTGCTGTGCAGGCAACACGTGTTACAGACAATATGCTAATGGCATCAAGTATGGCATTAGCAGATTGCTCTCCAAAATTGCAGAACCCTGACGACGACTTACTTCCTGATCTCAATGATTTGCAGAAAGTCTCCCGAATCATCGCGTTCAAGGTTGCAAAGGCCGCGATTGAGGATGGTGTTGCCTTGCCATTGAGTGATGAGCTGATCGAAAAAAGTATTGAAGATAATTTCTGGAAACCGGAATATCGCCGCTATAAGCGAATTCCATTTTAAAAAACTTGAATTTTCAATATAAATTCATTGGAAATAAGTAGGAATCAATGCGTTGGTTCCTATTTTTTTAGAATAATTAGGCTTTGTTGCACAAAGATTTGAAATGCAAAGCGCCCCTAATTGAGCCAAATTTAAGGCGTAACTTGGGTAAGTGGTCGACCTAATTCC
>NZ_JBWYIQ010000052.1:0-8392 GCF_056779795.1 Acinetobacter sp. ANC_7682
CAGAATTAGGTCGCCCTCATACCCAAGTTGTCTCTTAAATTTGAGTAGCTTAAGGGAACTCAGCCTTTCAAACCTTTATGCAACAAAGCCGAACAAATCAGAAAATACAGTCTTGTATAATAAAGAACCGCCCTTTCGGGCGGTTCTTAAAATCAACAAACTCAAGCAGTTTTCACTTGCTTTGCATTTTCTCGTTCATCCACCGCTTTTTCAAGCTGTGCAAGAATCGGATTAAGTAAGGCTTGCTTACGCTTAAAGCTCGCTTTGTTCACAATCAATCGAGAAGACACTTTACAGATTTCTTCAAGAGGCTCTAAGCCATTCGCGCGAAGTGTATTACCTGTGTCCACGACGTCGACGATGTAATCACCCAAACCAACCAATGGTGCAAGCTCCATCGAACCGTAAAGTTTAATCACATCAACTTGCTCACCTAAGCTCGCATAGTATTGACGCGTCAAATTCACGTACTTGGTCGCGATCTTCAAACGACCTTTCGGACGCTCCATACCCACTTTGCCCGCTGTCATTAACTTACAGTTTGCAATTTTAAGATCTAATGGTTCATAGACATTTTGTGCACCATGTTCCATCAGTACATCTTTACCTGCAACACCAATATCAGCCGCACCATTTTCTACATACGTTGGTACATCAGATGCACGTAAAATTAAAATTCGAACATGTTTATGCGTCGTAGGAAAAATTAATTTACGCGATTTATCTGGGTCTTCTAAAAGATTAATCCCTGCTGTTTCTAGCAATGGCAATGTCTCTTTTAAAATACGACCTTTACTTAATGCTAAGGTTAAACCATGATCAAAATTGCCCATTACGTCAAAATTAGGATCATCGTTTCTCATATCGCTCATTAACTTACTCGCTCACTCGCTTAATTTGGGCACCTAAACCTTGTAATTTTGCTTCAACATCTTCATAACCGCGATCAATGTGATAAATACGGTCAATTAAAGTCTCTCCTTCAGCAGCTAAAGCAGCCAAAACTAAAGAAAATGAAGCACGCAAATCTGTTGCCATAACAGGTGCAGCTGAAAGTTTTTCAACTCCTGTTACAACTGCATCATTACCTTCAACCTGAATATTAGCGCCCATACGTGACAATTCAGGTACATGCATAAAACGGTTTTCAAAAATCGTTTCTGAAATTGTTGCAAACCCACGACCGATTGCATTGACCGCCATCAATTGTGCTTGCATATCTGTTGGAAAATCTGGATGAGGCAATGTACGGAAACTAACGGCCTTAGGACGCTTACCCATCATATCGAGTTCGATCCAATCATCACCGCGCGTAACTTCTGCACCCATTTCTTCAAATTTATCCAACACTGATTCCATCAGCAATGGATCTGTATGTGTCGTTTTAACTCGTCCGCCCGTAATAGCAGCAGCCGCTAAATAAGATCCTGTTTCAATACGGTCAGCAACAACTGAATATTCACAACCATGCAAACTTTCTACGCCAGTGACGATTAATGTATCCGTATCTAAACCTTCAATCTTCGCACCCATCTTAATGAGCATTTGTGCAAGATCAGTGATTTCAGGTTCACGAGCCGCATTACGGATGGTAGTAACACCTTCTGCTAAAACAGCAGCCATGAGGATGTTTTCTGTCCCACCCACAGTAACCATATCGAAAACAACTTCACCGCCTTTTAAGCGACCATCAACTTTTGCATTGACATAGCCTGCTTCGACTTCAATTTCCGCACCTAAAGCTTCTAATGCTTTTAAATGCTGGTCAACAGGACGTGAGCCAATAGCACAACCACCAGGTAAAGATACTTTTGCACTACCGTAGCGCGCCAGCAATGGGCCAAGCACCAAAATAGACGCTCGCATAGTCTTTACGAGTTCATATGGTGCAAATTGATTATCAAGGGTTGAAGTATCAGCGACAACAGTGTCACCTTCATACTTCATGGTAATCCCAAGACCTGCAATTAATTTTACAAGCGTATGAACATCTTTAAGCTTGGGTACATTTCTGAGCGTAATTGGTGTTTCAGCAAGAATCATTGCTGCTAAAAGTGGCAATGCAGCATTTTTTGCACCAGAGATGCGAACTTCGCCTTCTAGTCTTTTACCACCAGTGATTAGAAATTTATCCATTTATTCCTTAAGCTCCGAAAAGACTAGCTTTGCGCCATTCTTCTTTTGTCATTGCGCGTATGGTTACAGCGTGAACTGCACCACTTTTAATATATTCGTTAAGAGGAGCATAAACTGCTTGTTGACGAGCAACTGTTCTTTTACCTTCAAACAGATCATCTACAATACGGAGGTCAAATTTCCCACTTTGTCCACTTACAGCAACATCAGCAGAAGGGAAAGCAGCTTTTAAGATTTCAGTGAGCTGTTCACTATTCATTGCAAAGACCTCTCATGGGACGATCGATTGTGTAAAAACGGATTATTTTACTATAACTCATTCAATGAATTCATCTGCTATACAATTTATCTATAAAAAAAAGAGGCAATATACCTCTTTTTTTATTTTCAGCTACATACCGTCATATAGGCAGCGGCTGAAAAGCCATTTGCATTTTACGATATCGCATTAACTGTCTTTTTATTTTCTCAGTCAATTTTTTAATTGATGCATACATATCATCGCCAGATGCCTGAGCAAAAAGTTCGACGCCTGGTAAACGCACGATTGCTTCAGCTATATGATTCGAACTTCCTTTTTTCGAACGCTTATCGACTTGGTGATCCTTTGTGAGTTTCACCTGCATACTATTGACCTGATCAAGGTGCTTGGTCATTTCGGCGAATTTACAACGAATATTCTCTTCTATTGCAGGAGTAATACTTAAATGATGTCCACGAATTGTTATTTGCATAATCCTATCCCTCTCCTTCTAAAGGATTTGATTGAGTTAAGCCATGTGATTGCATGACAGAACATTCAACATAGAATTATTCTGCAAATTTAAGTCATGAAATCATGCTGGCTAAACCTCGTGTAACTAAAAAAAAGAGATTCATTATTTCGTCATAATGAACCTCTAGAATAATCACACTTCAAATTTCAGATCAAGACTTTTCGATCGGATGATGCAGGAATATGTAACGATTCGCGATATTTTGCGACTGTACGACGTGCAACATCGATACCATCCTCATTTAACAACTTAGCTAAACTGTTATCAGATAATGGTTTTCTTGGGTTCTCTTCAGCAATCAACTTTTTAATTTTTGCTCGGATCGCAGTTGAAGACGCTTCACCACCTGACGTTGTTCCAACATGGCTTGAGAAAAAATATTTAAGTTCGAACAACCCTCTCGGGGTAAGTAAATATTTATTGGTGGTTACACGAGATACTGTTGATTCATGTAACTCAACTTCCTCCGCCACATCTCTCAATACCAAAGGTTTCATTCCTTCAGCACCCAACTCCAAAAAATCTCGTTGATGCTGAACAATACATGTCGCCACTTTTAAAAGCGTTTTATGGCGTTCATCTACACTTTTAATAAAATTTTTAGCATCAAGCATTTGATTGCGTAAATATTGATTATCTGCACTTTGATCAGCTCGACGAATCATATTTGCATAATAAGGATTGATGCGTAATTTTGGCAAAATATCCGGATTTAAGTGCACATGCCAACTGTCATTTTTCTTTGCCACCACCACATCAGGTACCTGGTAATCAGATTCTTTATTCTCAAACATTAGACCTGGATAGGGTTGTAATGATTTTAAAAGTTGTATTGCTGCTTTTAACTGTTCAAGTTTAAAACCTGTTTGCTTCAGTAATTTATTTAGGTCATTGGCAATCAATAATTCATAATGCTGCAATAACAATAACGCGTCATTACGGCAAGGTAAGGTATTAGGCAATACTTGAAGCTGAACATATAAGCATTCCACAAGATTGCGTGAACCAACGCCAATCGGCTCTAGTCTTTGTATATGTTTCAACACTACTAAAATTTCATCAATCTCAACATCTTCTTCAATATCCATCTGTGCGAGTAAAGTCAGCACTGCGTGGTGAATTTCTTCAACGCTCTCATCTAAAAAGCCTTTTTCATCCAAACCATCTACGATGCAATAGGCAATCAAAAGATCAGTTTGGGAGAAATTTAGGAGATTAACTTGCTCTAAAATATGATCTTTCAGCGTATTTTGAATTGAACGATTATCCTCACGTTCTTCATATTCTGGTAATTCCATTGATGATGATTGATGGGTATAGACATCATCCCATTCCGTATCAACAGGCAAGTCATTTGGTAAATGATCTGCATTTAGTTCTCGAGTAAGATCACTAGCAGACTGTTCCTGATTCAAATCCTCCAAACTTTGCATTGGAGAATCATCATCCGCCTTTTCAAGTAAGGGGTTACTATCCAACTGCAATTGAACTTCTTGCTCCAACTCTAAGCTGGATAATTGTAAAAGTCGGATCGCTTGTTGGAGCTGGGGTGTCAAAGACAAAGAATTGGATACTTTTAGTCCTAACGCTAATTTCATAAATCATTACCCCCTAACATCGTTATTATTTAAGCAATAATCATGCCTACAATTCTTATAACATAAGTTTCAAGTGTTAGGTTAATCAATTAGTCTTAATTTTTAATAACAAATAAGGATAAAATACATTATAATTCAATCACTTTTTTTTAATTAATATTCAAAAAAATATGATCACTCAAGTTTAAATTAAAAAAATAATTTTTTAGCGTTATCTGCAGTTATGGTTGATTAAAAATAAACCACTTACTCATGATCAAGGTTTTATAAGCTCATGATTTGTTTCACGTTGATTAAAAAATCTAAATTCATTCGAATTTCGAGTATTTTTTATTCTTTACTTATTCTCATAGAAAGTATAAAAATAATTAATAGTTTATTTTGAATAGATTTCAACCAAATTTGAGAACTGTCAAAATTATAAGAACGATGCACTACAAGACATGGAGATTTCTTGATGAAAAGTCTATCTGGTAAAGTCCTTCTCAGCGCATTAGGCTTCATCATCGCTGGCGGAACAATGAGTCAAGCCAATGCCACTGACACCATTGCGAAAATCAAAAAAAATGGAAAAGTGATCATCGGGTATCGTGAATCTTCTGATCCAATCTCATATATTGTTGGTGGTAAACCTATGGGGTATGCCATCGATATCTGTAATAATGTAGCCAACGAATTAAAAAAAGAGTTAAAACTCCCCAACTTAAAAGTTGAATATAAAGCGGTTACTTCTTCCACGCGAATTCCTGAAATGCTCGCTGGAAACATTGATATGGAATGCGGCACAACAACCAATTCTGTTCAGCGACAACAGCAAGTCAACTTCTCTACAAATTACTTTGCCACTGAAGTACGTATGGCAGTCAAAGCTTCAGCGCCTTTCAAAGATTTAGGTGATTTAAATGGTAAAGCCGTTGCCACAACGCAAGGAACAACCTCGGATAAATACATCAAAATGGGTGCACGAGGAGAAAAAATAAAAGTTACCAATGTCTATGGTAAAGATCATGCTGATTCTTTTGCAATGGTCGCTTCGGGACGTGCAGCTGCATTTGTTATGGATGACAATATTCTTGCAGGGCTCATTGCCAAATCATCAAAACCTCAAGATTTTAAAATTGTAGGTCCAGTCCTTTCGTCAGAACCTTACGGAATTATGCTGCCTAAAGGCGATGCCAAGTTTAAAGCGATTGCAGATCGTGTGGTAACTGGAATGTGGAAAAATGGTCAAATGGATACCCTTTATAAAAAATGGTTCTTATCACCTATTCCACCACGCAATATCAATCTAAACATGCCTATGAGTAGCTCATTTAAAAAATTAAAAGCATCTCCGAATGATGCAGGGATTAAATAACAAAAATTATGAGGGCTTAAATAGAAACACTTAAGCCCTTTTTTCTCATAACCATTGTAGAGAATTTCAATGGCTGTTGGTTCTTTAAATTGGACGTCATTTTGCTTGGCATCCAACGAATATGGCGTTGATAAAAAAGATTGGGCTGAATCTATCTGTAGTGCGATTGGAGGCTCAAGTTATTCAGCTGTTGCTGATGCACCGACCTGGTTGCAGATACTTGGGTCAGGTATTTGGACCATGATCTGGACTGCTGTCATTGCCTTTTTCATCGCATTTTTACTTGGTTCACTTATTGGCATTATGCGTACATTACCCAATAAGTTACTTTCATTCATTGGGACCTGTTATGTAGAGTTATTTAGAAATATACCCTTAATTGTTCAATTATTTTTCTGGGCATTCGTTTTTCCTCAACTTCTACCATTAAGTATGAGTACTGGAAGTGGTGAAATGGTTCCTGGCGGATGGTGGCAAAATATTTTAAATAATAATCCAGCAATTATTGGTGTATTTGCACTGGGTCTATATACCGCTGCAAGGATTGCTGAGCAGGTTCGAGCAGGTATTAATACCGTTTCACAAGGTCAAAAAAATGCAGCTTACGCGATTGGTTTAAATTTAAACCAAAGTTATCGTTATGTCATTCTGCCAGTGGCTTATCGAATCGTTTGGCCAACACTAACATCGGAAGCAATGAATGTATTTAAAAATTCAGCTGTGCTTTTTGCCTTAAGTGTTTTGAATTTTTTTGCATATACCAAAACAATGCGAGAAGAAACCTCTCAAGACGTGGTTATTTTAATTCTTTCAACACCTGTTTATCTCATCATCACTTATTCAATTAAATACCTGATGGCATGGATTGAGAAACGAATGGCTGTACCAGGTCTAGGTTCGGGAGGTAAATAAAATGGACTTTAGTGTTCTAACTCATCCCGATGTTGTTGCAAGTTTGATCGCTGGTTTTAAATTCACAGTTACAGTAACCATTCTTTCAATTATTGGTGGGATTCTTCTTGGTACACCAATCGCAATGATGCGTCTATCAAATAATAAAATTGCCAGTGGATTTGCAAAATTTTATGTCGACTTTTTTCGAGGTGTTCCCCTCATTCAAGTTATTTTTATCTTTTACTTTTTACTTCCTAAGTTTTTCGATTTCCAATATCACACCTATTGGGGACCTTTATTTTCAAGTGTAGTAACCTTCGCCATTTTTGAGGCTGCCTTTTTTTCAGAAATTGTCCGTTCTGGCATTCAATCAGTTTCTAAAGGACAAGTGAATGCAGGTTACGCCTTGGGGTTTAATTATCGCCAGACGATGTCATACGTAGTTTTACCCCAAGCTTTTAGAAATATGTTACCCGTGATATTGACGCAATCCATTGTTCTTTTTCAAGATGTGTCTTTGGTTTATGTCATCAGTGCACCAGATTTCTTAGGCAATGCAAATACTTTAGCTAATACCTATGGTTCGGAAACCAAAGCCGTTTTCTATCTAGTTGTTGCTGTCGTGTATTTTGTCATTTCATTTGCACTTTCACGACTAGTTAAACGCTTACATCAAAAAATCGCCATTATTCGATAAGGAGAATCAAAATGCCAATGATTGAAATTCAAGATGTATCCAAATGGTATGGAGATTTTCAGGTACTTAGCGAATGCTCAACCACTATCAACAAAGGTGAAGTTGTCGTTGTATGCGGTCCATCTGGCTCAGGTAAATCTACACTTATTAAGACAGTGAATGCTTTAGAACCTTTTCAACAAGGAAATATTATCGTTGATGGTACCGCTTTAAAAGACTCTAAAACGAATCTAGCAAAATTCAGATCTAGAGTAGGTATGGTATTTCAACATTTTGAACTATTTCCTCATATGACTGTGTTAGATAACCTAACTATAGGACAAATCAAAGTACTTAATCGCTCAACTGAAGAAGCTAAAATAAAGGCCTTACAATATTTGGATCGAGTGGGTTTGACAGCACACAAAGATAAATTTCCAGGACAATTATCAGGTGGTCAACAACAACGTGTCGCGATTGCACGTGGTCTTTGTATGGACCCAGTCTGTATGCTTTTTGATGAACCCACTTCCGCATTAGATCCTGAAATGGTCGGTGAAGTGCTTGAAGTCATGAGCCAACTTGCAAAAGAAGGCATGACGATGATGTGTGTTACGCATGAAATGGGATTTGCAAAAAAAGTTTCAGATCGAGTGATATTTATGGATCAAGGCAAAATTCTAGAAGATTGCCCGACTGATGACTTCTTTAATAAGCCACAAGAGCGACATGAAAGAACAAAGTATTTTTTAGAGAAAATTTCAGCAGTACATTAAATATTAGATTAAATCCGAAAGTTTCGCGATAACTACTTAAATTATTTTCAAATTCAATTTTTTGATATAAAAAAACACCCCCTTCGAATGAAGGGGGTGTTTAGAATAATGAGCTGGCGATGACTTACTCTCACATGGGTAACCCCACACTACCATCAGCGCTAAGAGGTTTCACTTCT
>NZ_JBWYIQ010000053.1:0-8341 GCF_056779795.1 Acinetobacter sp. ANC_7682
ATTTTAATGAGGACTAAGGTTTGAGTTTGCATCGTTGCGACCGCCATCTTGTGTGGGCGGATCGTCGGGATTTCAACGAGCAAGGTTTCAACTGATGTAATCATTTCCACTCTACGCATTCTTGCATTGTGTATTTCATGTGGTATACCTTAAAAGAATGCAAAAATAGAGTCGAAGATCATTTTTGCATTTTAATATATTTTAAAGGTATGGAAGTCATGGAGCTTAGACATCTACGATATTTTGTCGCAGTGGTAGAAGAACAAAGTTTTACAAAAGCAGCCGAAAAGTTATTTATTGCGCAGCCACCATTAAGTAGACAAATTCAAAATTTGGAATCAGAGCTTGGCATTGCTTTATTTGAGCGAGGTAGCCGTCCATTAAAAACAACACAAGCCGGTTATTTCTTTTATCAGCACGCAGTGAAATTACTTGCCAATGCTGAAGAAGTTAAGTCTATGACAAAGCGTATAGGTCTAGTTGAACGTACAGTAACAATGGGGTTTGTCGGGTCACTGCTTTATGGGCTGCTTTCTAAAATTGTATATTTATATAGGCAGCAGCAACCCCACTTAAAGATTGAACTTGTTGAAATGACCACGTTAGAACAAGTTAAAGCACTCAAAGAGGGGAAGATTGATGTTGGATTTGGGCGGCTTAGAATTTCAGATCCAGCATTGAAGCGAATTTTGCTTCGTGAAGAGCGCTTAATGATGGCAGTGCATGCGAGTCATCCTTTAAGTTTAAAAAAAGAAGGTGTTTATCTATCTGATATTTCTGATGAAAATATTTTTTTATACCCTAGCCATACAACCCCTAGCTTTGCAACTCAAGTCCAAGCCTTGTTTGCAGAATATAATTTAGAACCTAAAAATATACGTTTGGTGCGAGAAATTCAGCTATCTCTTGGTTTGGTTGCAGCTGGTGAAGGTATTTGTATTGTCCCAGAAAGTGCGAAATCAATTCAGCTATCCCATTTGCTTTACATCCCAATTTTAGATGAAACTGCAGTAAGTCCAGTATTTATGACGATACGTAATCTAGATGAGAGCGAGGACATCATGTCTCTAATAGATTGTATTTACCAAGTGTATGATTTAGAAGCAATTAAGTATGATAGAAATTTAATTTAGATAGGGTCTAATACAATAATTAGACTTAGGTCTAAAGCTATTGGATAAAAAATAGCAATCAAAAATCTTAAATACTCAAAATAACTACGACTTTAGCTTATGCCCCGAAAAGGGGCTTAATTTTTTTGATAAATTTCAAACAAATAATTTTAACTTTGAAGAAAAAGTAGGTTGCAATAAAAAATTCAAATTAGAAATTCTCAAAGAATTTTTTTTTTAAGTAATTATTCGTCTAATTTTCATTCAATCATAATAGAAATAAGCCCTCGAGATTATTTAGACCTTGAAGGTATATATATAGATATATTCGGTTTTGGACATTTTTTCAGCTTTAAGTCAATGTTGCGTCATATTTTTGGAGAGTTTATTTGCAGGAGGCGCAACCTTGGAAGCAAACAAATTAAATATCAATCGTGTGATTGATGATGCTAAGTTCACACCATTTCATTGGGGTGTATTGTTTTGGTGCTTATTGATTATTATCTTTGATGGTTATGATCTTGTTATTTATGGAGTTGCATTACCTTTATTAATGCAGGAATGGGCATTAACTTCAGTACAAGCTGGATTGTTAGCAAGCACAGCTTTATTCGGGATGATGTTCGGTGCTATGTCATTTGGTACATTATCAGATAAGCTTGGTCGTAAAAAAACCATTATGATTTGTGTGGCAATCTTCAGTGGATTTACATTTTTGGGGGCATTTGCATCGAATCCAACTGAATTTGGTATTTTACGCTTTCTTGCTGGTCTGGGTATTGGCGGTGTGATGCCTAACGTTGTTGCTTTAATGACTGAATATGCACCTAAGCGAATTAGAAGTACTTTAGTTGCCCTTATGTTCAGTGGATATGCAATTGGTGGTATGACGTCAGCATTATTAGGTGCTTGGTTAGTTCCACAATATGGCTGGAAAATTATGTTCTATATCGCTGCATTGCCTTTAATCGCATTGCCGTTGATTTGGAAATTCCTACCAGAATCTTTGATGTACCTGACCAACAAAAACCAAACCGAGCAAGTGCGAATTAATGTGAAGAAAATCGCACCTGAAAAAAATATTACTGCTGACACTCAATTTGTATTAGATGAAGTCACAGCAGGTGATGAAGCTCCTTTAAAAGCATTATTCCAGCAAGGTCGTACCTTCAGTACTTTCATGTTCTGGGTTGCATTCTTTATGTGTTTACTCATGGTTTATGCTTTAGGAAGCTGGTTGCCAAAACTGATGATTCAAGCGGGTTACTCGCTTGGTGCAAGTATGATCTTCCTATTTGCATTAAATATCGGTGGTATGGTGGGTGCAATCGGTGGTGGATATCTTGCAGATCGTTTCCACATCAAAAAAGTACTCACAATTATGTTCGTGTGCGGTGCACTTGCACTTATCCTTCTCGGCTTTAATAGTCCACAAATCGTGTTGTATACGCTAATTGCAATCGCGGGCGCTGCAACGATTGGCTCACAAATTCTACTTTATACATTCGTCGCACAATATTATCCGTCGACAGTTCGTTCAACTGGTATGGGGTGGGCATCTGGTATTGGTCGAATTGGTGCAATCGTAGGTCCAGTACTCACTGGTGCTTTGTTAACCATGGAACTTCCGCACCAAATGAATTTCTTGGTCATCGCAATTCCTGGTGTGATTGCAGCCTTAGCAATTTTTATGGTGAATCTGAAAAATTCAGTAGATGGAAAAATTGCTCAGGAAGAACCGGTGCACTCTTCTAAAGTCGTAGAACAAGCACAGTAAAAATTCTTTATAAATAAGACAGCTGCCAGAAGGTGGCTGTTATTTAGACTTTTAAACCATTTTATAGGATAAGAGAGATTAGGATGATCTTTTCAAACAAACCTTTTACTTTAAGTTTAATCTCATTAGCTGTTTTAACCTCTACTGCAACATTTGCACAAAGCACACAACAGTCTGAAATAGAGCAACTACGTCAAGAAATTGAAGTACTTAAATCAATGATGGAACAACAACAGAAGAATGCTGTTGTACAGACAAAATCGATTGAGACATTAAAAACAGAATCTGTTAAACCCCAACCAAAACTAAATGTTGGTAAAGATACCACTTTTAATTTTTATGGTAATGTTCGTCTAGATGCCTCATATCAAGCCGAAGGTAGTGCGGCAGATCGCCTATATAATAATATTAATAAAGTTCCTTTAGCGGGACAAAGTGAAGCAAGTGATCAACTGAAGTCGACTCTATCAGCAACACGTTTAGGTTTGGATATTCATAGTCAAATCAATGATAAAAAAGTTTCAGGTAAAGTTGAAGTCGACTTTTTGGGTGGAGCTGGATTAGATAATCTTCGTATACGTCATGCTTATATGAATTACGATAAATGGTTAATTGGTCAAACTTGGTCTAACTTTGCTGTGCCAGACTATATGCCTGAAACGATTGATGCCTTAGGTTATGTGGGGGGTGCTGTAAAACGTACACCTCAAGTTCGTTATAGTATGAGTTTAGCACCTGCAACAGGCTTGGTCCTTGCAGCAGAAGATCCAAAAGATGGATTATCTAAAATGCGTACACCTGCAGTCACAGCGCGATTGAATCATCAATTAAATGATGATGCTAAACTCAGTTTACGTACTATGGTCAATGAAAAGAAAACAGAAGTTGATGAAGTCGTTGCATGGGGCGTAGGACTTGGTATGCAATATAAGTTAGCTCCTTCAACTACACTGAAAGCGGACTACTATCATGTAAAAGGAGATAGCAGTTTCGTTTCATGGACGAATCCTGGTATCAGCCGTAATTCATCTGGTGAAATTTTAGATGAGAATGAATTTGACTCAATTACCATAGGTTTAACGCAGCAATTTAATCCTCAATGGCGTGGAACTGTTGGTTTTGGTTATATGAATCAAGATGTGACAAATGCTTATCGAGGTGGTGCAGTAAATCTGACAGAGATCAATAAGGAGCTTTGGCAAGGTTGGGTCAATGCATTCTATAGCCCGATCAAACCGATTAGCCTTGGGTTGGAATATGTGTATGGTGAGCGTAAAGCTGTGGTATCTACGCCAAATGGTTCTAACACAGGTGAAGATAATCGTGTCAGTGCTGTAGCAATTTATAATTTCTAAATGATTCGAGCTTGGATGATGATAAAAAAAGGGCGATTTTTCGCTCTTTTTTTATGGGATGGTTGTAGAGAATGTCAGAATAGATCCTAGAAAAAATAAAAATATAAAAGTACTATGAGATCTTATTTGACTTTAGATTCTCATCTACTAGGAGAAGGCGCGTTTCGTGTACGAATTAGATTGCAAATTACTCAGTATTTTTTTTCATGTTTATAAATTTAAAAGTGTCTCGATTGCTGCTGAACAATTGCAGATGAGTCAACCTGCTGTAAGTAATATTCTTAATAAAATTCGACAACATTATAACGATCCGCTTTTTTTAAGAATTGGGAATGAAATGATCCCGACGGAATTATCAAAGCAATTATTCCCATTGGTCAGTGAAGCATTAAGTAAAGTTGAAGCGATTAATAATTTCACGATTGATTTTGATGAAGCTATTTCAGATCAACAATTCACATTGGCGATGACTGATGTTTCGCATTTAGTATTACTGCCTAAAATTTCCCAATATCTAAAAGCAAAAGCATCTCATGTCAGATTAAATGTACGTCCAATAACTTCTGAAACAAGTTATCAAATGGCAAATGGTGAAATTGATCTTGCATTAGGATTTCTGCCTCATTTGGAAAATGGCTTTTATCAACAAAAACTATTTGAGCAATATTATGTTGTAATTGCAGCAAAAGATCATCCTCGTTTAACGGGAGATTCAATCAGCAAAGAGCAGTATTTGGCAGAATCACACATTGATATTGATGCGGGAATGGGGCATTATCATATTGAAAATGAGCTGTTAAACCTTGAACTTAAAAGAAATATTTTAATGCGATTACCAAGTTATCTTGGTGTTGGTCTTGTTGTTCAAGAAACTGATGCGATTGCTACAGTGCCTTATTATTTAAGCGAAGTTTTATTATCACGAGGAAATTTAAAAATCTTTGATGCACCCATTGCTTTCCCGACATATGGTGTTAAACAATATTGGCATATGTCCTGTCATCATAAGACTAGCCATCAATGGCTAAGACATATGTTTCATGAAATCCTTGTAAAATAACACTCATAAATACTCTATGAGCAAGCGATTGGGGTTATATAGGTAGGCTATTCCTTAAATAAAAAATAGCCTAAGCTCTAAGCATCGTTATTAATTTTTAACTAAACCGCCATCCACTATTAAATTTTGACCAGTGACAGCTTTGGAGTACGGTGACAAAAACATTAAAATGGCTGAAGCAAACTCATCAGGAGTGACTACTTTACGCAAGGGGGTAGCGGAAGCAATATAATCAAAAACTTCCTGTGGCGTGCTTTTACTTGCATCAGTTTGTTGAAGTAATCCACCAGACAACATATTGACATTAATTCCAAACTCACCTAATTCATGAGCACATGTTCTCGTCAATGCGAGAAGGGCAGATTTTGCAGTAGTATAGTCATGATATGGCACAACAGGATTTTGCACCAAGTTTGTTCCTATATTCACAATTCGACCGAATCGATTAGCTTTCATGTCGGCTAAAGCGGCTTGAGTGGTATTAAGGGCAGCTTTGACAGCACCCTCAAACTGAGTGTGCATATCATTCCATTGTATTTGTGAAATATTTGGTCTTGCATCCCCGTTAAATTTAAATCTAACGAGTGCATTATTCACAATTGAATGAATAGCTTCACCAAAATGCAGTTTGGCAGCGTTAAACATTTCTGAAACTTGATCTACATCAGTAATATCCGCTTGATAACTAAAAACTTGATCAGGATGTGAAAGTTTTAATGTCTGAGCGGACTCATGACTACTATGATAATTGACAACGACACGAGCGCCTTCGCTCAATAATGCCTTGGTAATAGCCAAGCCAAGGCCTCGTGCCCCACCTGTAACGAGTACAATCTGTTCGTTTATTTTCATTTACACACAATCAATAAGACTTGGTGAAGATTGTATTTAAATAATAAGTAACTTCAACCTTTGATAAAGCAAAAATAGTTATTTTTGAAATGAAATTTCTAATAGTTTGTGATGAATAAATCTGAGCTTGTCTAAGACTTTATCTGATAGCGTAAATGGGTATGCATCATCTAAACCCATACTGCGATTAAGTGCATTTAAGTTAAAAGTGATGATTAACCAGTTTTGTAAAACAGTTTCAAAGTTTTTAGCACCAATCGGATTTTCTTCGATCGTCATACTTGGGAGATCAGCACGTTTAGATTGAACACTCAGACCCGCATAGTATGCTGTTTCTAAGGTATCCATCATATGTAAATAATGTGCCCAAGTCTCTGCCCAATCTTCCCATGGGTGAGCACTTGCATAGGAACTAATAAAATTTTTCTGCCAGTCTATGGGTGGACCTTCGTGATAATGTCGCTTTAAAGCCTCAGCATAATCTTGTCGTTCATCTCCAAACATTACTCTGAACGCATCAATGAGATCTGGTCGAAGCTCTTGAATGAGATCAAAATAGTAATGCCCGCTTTCGTGGCGAAAATGACCGAGTAGGGTTCGATAGTTTTCACCCATTTTTATTCGGGTTGTTTCGCGGTATACGACGTCTGCTTCGCTTGCATTTAATGTAATTGTACCTTGAGCATGCCCAGTTAAAACAGGACGATCTGGTTCGGGCATCAAAAAATTAAATCTAAGTCCAAATTGATCTTGATCATTTTTTTTTGGTCTCGGCATGATATTTAGTTGTTGCATCATATAAAGGAAACGACGCTTCGCATGCTCTAATCTGCTCCAATAGATGGTGTGATCAGGATTATTTAAATTTGGAATAATAGAGGTTAGTTTGCAAGAGTCACAGTAAATATCAGAACTTTCTGCAGGAATCATCCAATTGCATACATGATGATGCAAATAATTAAAACAGGGTTTATAGAGTTTATTTTTGAATTTGGGATTAATAGATTTCCACAACTGACTAGTATGTTTATGGAAACTTCCCATTTCTCTTTCTTCTACAACATATCCTAAATTAATTCCACAATGAGTACATGTAGAATTCATAAAAAAGATTTGCCGATTGCACTGCGCGCAAGAAAAATATTTCATAAAAATTATTCATTTTTTTGAGATTATACCATTGCTTTTTTCAAAAAAAAATTTGTGTTTCTGAAATTAAATAATGAAAATTAAAAGCAAGAAAAAAGATGAACAATAAGTAAGCAACGTATTGAATTTGTAAATAGCAGTCTACTTAAGATCATTTAGTTGCTGTATAAAATAAAATCAATTTTATTAAAAAATAGTGTGATGCAGATCACAATATATTGAAATATATGATTTTTAATCTAAAAAAATCTTGATTAGAAAACTAAATGATCGTTTAATGCTATTAAGGAAAATTTCTTTAAATCTATGGGTATTTTGTATATGCAAACTCAGATTATCTCAAAAAAAACCTTGAATAATACGATCACTTCAGAGAGCAATATAATTAAAATTGTTGAAGACTCAGTTGTAATGATCGACGTGGCTCCTGAAGATGTTCAAGAGCTGATTGTGAATGAAAATCAGGTCATTATTAAATTAAATAACGGGGAAACAATTACTTTAGATAACTTCAATTATGAAACTTCAGATCTTGTTTTCCGTAATCAAAACGGTGAAATGTATGTCCTTGATTTCAAAAATGTAGAATATAACCCATTAGAAAATATCGAAGCTTTATTAGAGGGCGGTGCTGGAACTGGTGCAACAATATTAAATAATTGGTTAGCTGGTGGAGCATTAGCACTAGGCGCAGTTGGAGTTGGCGTTGCTGTATTTGATGCAGCTAATGGATCAGATAATAATCCAACTGATCCAACTGATCCAACTGATCCAACTGATCCAACTGATCCAACTGATCCAACTGATCCAACTGATCCAACTGCTGAGCAAAAGCTAGAAGAAGCGATTGAAAAAGTAAAAGACTTGATTGCTGAAGGCAAGTTTGATGGTCAGCAGTTGGATGATGTAGAAGCAGCGCTTGCTGCAGCACAAGAAGCTGCAGCACAAGAAGGTGCAAACTTCGCTGAAATTAAAGATACTTTAGACGCTGCAGTAGAGAAAGCTAAAGCGGAAGAAGTGATTGAGGATGCAGCTG
>NZ_JBWYIQ010000054.1:0-7513 GCF_056779795.1 Acinetobacter sp. ANC_7682
TTGTACGGTAGATTTTAGAGGCAGGCTTATTCATTTTGAAATTATATTGCTGAATAAGCTTTTGATGCTAGGTTTGTGCAACAAAGCCGATGGAGGTTATCTGATATTAGAGATCTTATTGGTGTATAGTATTTAAGCATAGTATCAATGCTGATTGATACTATTCCAAAAATTTAATCAAGAATTGAAGATTACTTTCAACACTTCCCAATTAAAAAATAATAATTTTAGTTACATATAGCTTACATTAGCTAAATTCAAATAAAAGCACATAGAAAAATATTTCCTAAGTACCTGATATATATGGTGGGCCCAGACAGACTTGAACTGTCGACCAACGGATTATGAGTCCGCTGCTCTAACCAACTGAGCTATAGGCCCTATAAATACTGATTTCTCAAGTATTTTCGAATCAGAATACTAGCCAATATCAAATTCAAAAACAAGGTTTTTCATTTTTTTATCTTCAGCTTGACCAAAATTTATTCATCGCAGTTTACAAATCACGTACGATCTTGATCATCTATAGAATTTCAGTCACAAATATGTGAAAAATTATGAATTTTCGGTAAGCGTCGAGGATGTAAAGTTTGCAGATAAAATCTAAATTTAGTAGTCAATTTTTCTATAATTTATTACTAAAGGGATTGAATTTTTTAAAATGAAGTAAGAAACTCTGCCATATAAAATTCAAATATCTCTGTGAATCATGAAAAAACACATTGCCGAAATGGCATTTAAACTTGCTGGTGTCAAATATCATGTTGAACCGAATGTTCTTGGTGATAAACAAGTCATTATCGGTTTTGAACATACCACGATGATGGATGCTGTACTCTCAATCGCACTGTTTCAAATCCATGATATCCCGATTCACACACTAATTAAAAAAGAACTATTCAAAGGACCTTTTAAGCCAATTCTAGAAGGGGTTGGCGGTATTCCAGTTGACCGTCACTCAAATAAAGATATCGTGGCGCAAATGGTTGAACTCTTCAACTCCAATGACAAATTTAATCTCGTGATTGCGCCTGAAGCGACTCGTGCGAAAAATGGTGAACAACGTAAACCGATCCGCACCGGTTTTTGGCATATCGCAAAAGCCGCAAACGTCCCTATCGTTTTCTTGTTTGTAAACCAAAAAACCAAACAAGGCGGAATTTTTGGCAAAATCATGCCATCAGAGTTGGATCATGATTTGAAATTGATTCAGGAACTTTATAAGGAACATACAGGTTTAGACATTATTATTCCTGAACCGAAGAATAAAGCCTGATCTTGATCAATTGCTAAAATAAGGGTCTTTATTAAAAAAAAGCCCTTATGGTAGAATTTCGCAGATTTGATTAGGCATAAGGCCAATCTACAAGGAGCATATTTCGCATGGCGGGTCATTCCAAGTGGGCCAATATTAAGCATCGTAAAGCTAAACAAGATGCTAGTCGTGGTAAAGTTTTCACAAAATATATTCGTGAAATTGTTACGGCTGCAAAACTCGGTGGTCCAGATGCAGCAAGCAACCCACGTCTTCGTGCAGTTGTTGAAAAAGCATTGTCCGTTAACATGACTCGTGATGTCATCAACCGTGCCATTCAGCGTGGTGCTGGTGGTGAAGACAATGATGATTTAAAAGAAGTCACATACGAAGGTTATGGTGTTGGTGGTGTAGCCGTTATTGTTGAGACAATGACTGATAACTTAAACCGTACCGTACCAGATGTTCGTCACTGCTTCTCTAAAACAGATGGTAACTTAGGTACTAACGGCTCTGTTGCTTTCCTTTTCACTAAACGTGGTGAAATTACTTTTGAAGATGTTTCTTTAGAAGACCAAATTATGGACGTTGCGTTGGAAGCTGGTGCAGAAGACATTGAAGTGACAGAAGATGAAATTCTTGTGATCACCACACCAGAGTCTTTTGGTACAGTGCAAGATGCTTTAGCGGCTGCAGGTTTAAAATCTGACAATGCAGAAGTGGTGATGAACCCTTCAACTAAAGCAGAAATCACAGATATCGATCAAGCGAAAAAAATCATGAAAATGATTGATATGCTTGAAGATTTAGATGATGTACAAAACGTATATACCAACGTTGAGTTCTCTGAAGAGGTTTTAGCGCAATTGGATGCTTAATCCATATTCAGAATTAAAAAAACGCACCTTCTGGTGCGTTTTTTTAATTGAAAGGCGTCTTTTTTTGCAAGCTTGAATTATGCTTTACTCAATAAACCATGACAGTTAAATACATCATATTCTTTAATGACAAAACTTGAATGCAATGCCACAACATGATCAATTTTACCAATGCGCTGTAACAAAATCTGGCTATAATTTTCCATATCACGAGCAACAACTTCTATAATAAAATCAGCAGATTGCCCTGTGACTAAAAAAGCATTGATCACTTCAGGAATACTTTTAAGTTCATCTAAAAATTTTGCAAAAGTATCTGAGTCATGCTTACTCAATGATACTTGTAACAACACATGTAAATTAAACCCCAATTTTTGATAGTTAATATCACGCTTTAAATTTGTCATGATATTGGTTTCGATGAGATGTTTAATACGACGGTGCACTGAACTTACAGACAGGTTAATACGCTCCGAAAGCTCGTTCAGATTCAAATCTTCATGCGTAAGAATTTCTAAAATTTGTTTATCGTAACGATCTAATTCCATCTTCTTCTCAATATTTTCATGGCACAAAATGATTATGCGTTATTTTTTCAAAAATATCGATTCAAATGAAAATAAATTAACTAATCAGACAACATAACAGAAAATATGCTCTGTTATATCCCGCGCCAATCTACCCGCGCATTTCGTTCATTGGCATAAATACGTTTAACATATTGTCCTATCGGCAAATCAAGCAATTGATTTTGATATTCCACAAATTCAGATGAAACTGGCTGATGATATTCTCTTTCCCAAGGTGTACCAGAAATCTCGAGTAGTGGAGCAAGCATTGAACAAACGGCGATATCTGCCAAACCTAAACGATCTCCTACCAAATATCGAGATTGATTGTGAATCAATTGATCATTTAACTGCAAAATAATTTCATGCATGTTTTCTTTAGCAAGTGAAACTTGTTCATCATCGAGTTGATAGCTGGTTGAAACTAAAGTTTTAATAAGTGGCTTACTGATCTTTTGAAATTTTCTCAGATATCCTTTTTCACCAATCATGATTTCTAGCGGCTCATCACTTTCAGATAAAGCTTGAGCAAGCCCCCACCGCCTCACTGATACGCCCAATTGATTACTCAGGTCATTAATTTCAATTGCTTTTTTTCTTAACTTTAAATCTGATCTGAGCAATGAATGCTCTGGATAGACATCATCCAAATACAGGGCAATTTGGGTTGAATCTGCAATCCACTTTTCTTTATCACGTAATATCGGCAGAGAGTTTTGACCTGTTTTTAATTTTGCGAATGCACGATGTACGCCCGGAATCATATTTTGAG
The DNA here is from genome assembly GCF_056779795.1 of Acinetobacter sp. ANC_7682. Lineage (NCBI taxonomy): Bacteria > Pseudomonadati > Pseudomonadota > Gammaproteobacteria > Moraxellales > Moraxellaceae > Acinetobacter > Acinetobacter sp. ANC_7682. Next base: position 3,475 of record NZ_JBWYIQ010000054.1, read on the forward strand.
CAACATAATCCAATTCCTTATGATCAAGTAACCAGCGAGCTTTTTCACAAAAGTGAGATAAAGGAAACTGGTAAAGGATGCGCATAAAATCTCCGAAGTCTTGATCAATCATAGGATTTATTGTTTTGCTTACTTTATGCAACCCTATGCCAAAACACAATGTGATAATGCATCAATTGCAACTTAAATTGTTATTTTTGGAAATATGAATCCGTTAAATTATAAATGTTTAGCAAATCTTTATCTTTTTTATTGCAAAGTCTAAATGAATTTAACGTGTTTAGAGCACTGAAATTTATTAAAATTCATTATTAATCAAAATTTTAAGTTTTCTAATATTTTTCAATCGATATCTATATTTGTCTTAAGCATTTTTTTTGAATAGTTCAACGAAAACCAGCATTTAAAAAAAATATTCTATGGGCGTAGCGTATATCTCCTCAAAGAGGAATTGATCTATGTCTCGTTTAATTACTGAAAATGTTCATGTTATTGATAATGATCAAGATGCCATTCATGCAGCCTATCATGTTGCTGATTATGCGCTCGAAGGTCGCAATCAGCGTGACCAACAACGAGCTTTACCATTTGCAGAAATTGAATTATTCAGCCAAAAAGGTTTAGGAGGCTTACGCATCCCCCACGTATATGGCGGTGCTGAAGTATCTCATCGTACCCTTGCCCAAGTATTTCGTATTCTAAATAAAGCGGATTCAAGTTTAGGGCAAATTCCACAAAATCAAATTGCATTGCTCAATATGATCAACATCATGGGAAGCGATGAACAAAAGCAATTTATTTTCAACGAAATTTTAAAAGGTAAGCGTCTTGCCAATGGGGGGCCAGAACGACATACCAAAGATACCAAGACTTTAGACACACACCTTGTTTTGGAGGATGGGAAATATCGAGTTTCAGGGAAAAAATTCTATTCTACAGGCAGTTCATTTGCACATTGGTTAGCCATCAAAGCCATACACCCTGAAGGTCACGTGGTTTTAATTTTAGTGAACCGTGAATCCACTGGTATCGAAGTCATCAATGACTGGGATGGATTTGGTCAACGTACCACTTCAAGTGGCACAGTGATTTTAGACCATGTTGAAGTTGATCCATTACTGATTTTTGATGAAAGAAAATTATTGGACGTCCCTAATTTTAGAGGCGCGTTTTCACAGCTGATGCAAGTGGCTATCGATGTCGGTATTGCTGAAGCAGCGTTTGAGGACATGTTGTTTGCGATCCGTAAAGCACGCCCAATTGTGGATGCACAAGTTGAACGTGCCAGTGATGAACATTTCACCTTACAAGAAGTTGGCAAAGCTAATGTTTTGTTAGATGCCGCCATTCTTTTGCTCGATGAAGCAGCTGATTATTTAGATTCACTCAGTGTGCTTGAACAACTCTCTGATGAACAGATTGCTGAAGCTTCGATCAAAGTTGCTGAAGCTAAAGTCTATGCCAATGATGCTGCACTGCATATCTCAGAAAAGTTGATTGAGCTCGGAGGAAGTCGCGCCAGCCTCAATGTTCATAATTTTGATCAACACTGGCGAAATGCACGTGTACATACCCTTCATGATCCCATTCGCTGGAAAATTCACGCGCTGGGTTCGTATTACTTAAACCATACTTTTCCTGCACGTCATGCCTGGATTTAAGGAGTCATCATGTCATCTTTACAAGCTTTAGAGATCCAAGAATCAGGCAGCTATAGACCAGCGCATATTATTCGCTCTGATGAAGAAGCATTAAAAGTCGCACACGAACTCGCAGAAAAGTTTAAACACCGTGCATCTGAGCGAGATTTAAATCGTGAACTTCCTCATGAAGAAATCGAAGCTTACAGTCAATCTGGCTTATGGGCCATTACAGTACCTCAACAATATGGCGGTGCCGATGTTTCTATTCATACACTGACAAAAATCATCGCATTAATGAGTGGTGTAGATGGCTCTATCGGTCAAATTCCACAAAATCATTTCTATGCACTTGAAATTTTGAGAAATACTGGGTCTGATGCTCAAAAAAGACGTTTATTTACTGAAGTTTTACAAGGTGCTCGCTTCGGAAATGCCTTGGCTGAGTTTAAAACTAAGAATGCAGCACAACGCTATACCTCTTTAAGACAAGTTGAAAATGGATATGTCCTCAATGGTGAAAAATTTTATTGCACTGGCAGTCTATTCGCTCACCGTATTCCAACCCTTGCTAGTGATGAACAAGAGCGCCAGTTTCTGGTCTTTGTTCCACGTCATAGCAAGGGCTTAAGCCTAATAGATGATTGGAGTGGATTTGGACAACGAACCACAGGCAGTGGGACGGTTAAATTTGAAAATGTACAGATTGACCCTGAGGATGTAGTCCCTTTTGATTTGGCTTATTCAACTGCCACCATTTCAGGTCCATTTGCACAAATTATTCATGCCTCAATTGAAACAGGCATTGCTCGAGCTGCTTTTGAAGAAACATTAATACGCGTTCGTCAAGCACGCCCTTGGATAGATGCAAAAGTTGAATATGCCACTCAAGACCCTTTGACACTGTACGAAATTGGTCGAATTGCAACAGACGTCAAGGCGACTGAGTTACTACTTAAACAAGCAGCGCAAGCGGTTCAAGACGCCAAAGTCGCCCTTTCAGAACGTTCAGTTGCACATGCTTCTATTCAAGTGGCTAAAGCACGTGCACACAGTACCGAAACTGCACTAAAAGTCTCGTCAAAACTGATTGAACTGGCTGGTAGCCGTGGAAGTCAACGAAAAGATAATCTTGATCGATACTGGAGAAATGCACGCGTTCATACCTTGCATGATCCAGCGCGTTGGAAATATTTTTTTATTGCCAATTATGTTTTAAACGGCGTATTCCCCCCAAGACGAGGTACGCTGTAATGACAAAAATTCAATCGAGTCCTCAAAAACAGATCCTGTTCAATGCATTTGATATGAATTGTGTGGGTCATATTAATCATGGACTTTGGACACACCCACGTGATCAATCCTACCGATTTAATGAATTAAGTTATTGGACAGAACTCGCTCAAACTTTAGAGAAAGGTCTTTTCGATGGATTATTCATTGCCGATATTACTGGCGTTTACGATGTCTATCAAAATGGCATTGATCTAACCTTGAAAGAATCGATTCAACTGCCGAGCCATGATCCAAGCACGCTGGTGTCTGCAATGGCAGCCGTCACACAGCATTTGGGTTTCGGTATTACAGTGAACTTAAGTTATGAATCGCCTTATCAATTTGCTCGTCGCTTCGCGAGTCTGGATCACCTGACCCAAGGACGTTTGGGATGGAATATCGTCACTGGCTATTTGGATAGCGCAGCGCGATTGGTCGGTCAGCAAGGACTGAAAGATCATGATTTACGTTATGAACAAGCTGAAGAATTTTTAGAACTCTGCTACAAATTTTGGGAAGGCTCTTGGGAAAATGATGCTGTCATCCAAGATAAGCTCAATCGCATTTTTACCGATCCGAGTAAAGTGCATGCGATCCATCATCAAGGACAGTTCTATAACAGTCACGGCGTCTTCCAAGTCTCGCCTTCAGTGCAACGTACACCTGTGCTATATCAAGCGGGAGCATCACCCAAAGGATTACAGTTTGCCACTCGGCATGCAGAAGCCATGTTTATTGGTGGAGATACCGCTGAAAATATTGCGTCTCAAACACAAAAGATTCGTCAATTAGCACAATCACAAGGTCGTGATGGTACAGCAATTAAATTATTTGCAGGTATCACTGTCGTCACTGCTGAAACAGATCAACAAGCGCAAGAAAAACTACAGGAATATATTCGATATGCAAGTCCTGAAGCAGGGATTGCGCATTTCTCAAGTTCAATCGGAACAGACTTAGGTCATCTAAAAGATGAGGATGCTATTCCATATAAAAAAACCAATAGCATCGTTTCTGTAAATGAGCGCTTTAAGGCTTTGTTGCACAAACCTATCTGTAAAGGGTTTTTCAGCGATATAATTTTCAAATGAAGAAGCCTACACACAAAATCTACCGCACAACCA
>NZ_JBWYIQ010000055.1:0-7454 GCF_056779795.1 Acinetobacter sp. ANC_7682
AACTCATTGAGATGTGTCATAGTATTCGTCGTTAGAAAACAATTATTGTGACATTATTTCAATGAGTTATCTATTTTTGTCGTGTACAGAGCTAAATTACATAACAAATAAAAAAGTGAAGAAAAATGAGATATTAAGCTTAGTTGAGTTTGTCTATAATTATGAACAAGTACTTTCAAGTAGATTGGAACATTATAATGAAGAACAAATTATTGCTCGGTCTTACAGCATCTGCGGTGATCTCGATTTCAGGGTGTACAACATTTGCGGATATGGCGGGTGCGGACTCAGCGACATTAAATGCAGCTGCTGCACAAAGTTACTCGCAAGCCATTGATACAGCTCGCAGCAAGGGATTATTGGATACAAGCTCAAATACCTATAAGCGTATTACCAATGTCTACAATCGTTTGCGTCCATATGCTGATCAAATGAATCAAACGGGTCAGCCATTCCAATGGCAGGTATCTGTAATTAAATCAAGTGAATTAAATGCTTCTGTCATGCCGGGTGGTAAAGTTGTTTTTTATACAGGTATTGTGGAACGTTTAAATTTAACAGATGCTGAAATTGCGGCCATCATGGGACATGAAATGATCCATGCTTTGGAAGAGCATGCAAAAAGTAAATTGGGTGCTCAAGCTTTAACTGACTTGGCTTTAGGTGTTGGTTTAAGTGCAGCTGGGGTAGGTCAAGGTGGCGCAGCAGTTGCACAAATTGGTTCTCAACTGGGTGTAGGGTTGCCTTATTCACGTAACTTGGAGAGCCGTGCTGATCAGGGTGGATTAATGTTAATGGCTCGAGCTGGTTATAACCCACAAGCAGCGATTACATTATGGGAGAAAATGGCTAAAGCAAGTAATGGTGGCAATGCATCTTTCTTATCAACACACCCTTCAAATGCTCAACGAATTGAGGCGATGCGTAAAAACTTACCTGCAGCTCAAGCGATTTATAACCAAAGTCGCCGTTAAAAGAATAAAGCTAAAAAAGGATGCGTTAGCATCCTTTTTTTTATATTCACCACTTAGTAAATTGTTATCACAGTATGGCTTTGATTCAAATGTATTGAAATCGAATTTATTAGACACTTAAGGTGCTGGATTTGGCTGTTGTTTATGGATGATCTCAATTTCCTGAAGTATTTCTTCTGACAATGACACATTAAAAGCATCAATATTTTCTTTGAGTTGATTTAAATCGGTTGCACCAATGATTGTGCTGGTCACGAAAAACTGCTGCTTAATGAAAGCTAACGCCAATTGCGTTAATGTCAGTCCATGTTTTTCTGCTAAGAGGGCGTATTGTTCAGTTGCCCATTCACTTTCAGGATTACTATAACGCACAAATCTAGAGTATAAGGTGACTCTGGCATTTGCAGGTCTCGCACCATGTCTAAATTTTCCTGTTAAATAGCCAAAAGCGAGCGGTGAATAGGCCAGTAAACCGATGCCTTCAAATTTAGCAATCTCCGACATGCCGATTTCATAGGTACGATTTAATAAGTTATAGGGGTTTTGTACAGAAACAAATTTAGACAGCCCTAACTTTTCAGCTAAATGTAGAAATTTCATGGTTCCCCATGGTGTCTCATTGGAGAGTCCGATATAACGAATTCTACCTCTATTAATTTCCGCTTGAAGGGCAGATAAGGTTTCCTCGAGTGGTGTGATATCTAGTGTACTGTGAGCATGGTGATTGGTATAACCCAATTGACCAAACATATTGGTTGGGCGTTGAGGCCAATGCAGCTGATAAAGATCAATATAGTCAGTTTTTAAGCGTCTAAGATTTGAGTCTAAGGCTGAGCTGATGTCGCTGGCAGTATAGCGAGTTGTGCCGCCTCTAATATTGCTACCACCTTGGCCTGGACCTGCAATTTTTGAAGCAAGAAAAAGTTGATCACGTTGGCCGCGCTGCTGAATCCAATTGCCGATAATTTCTTCCGTCGCGCCTTGAGTTTCGACTTTAGGTGGTACTGGGTACATCTCTGCAGTATCCCAAAAATTTAACCCCCGCTCGAGTGCATATTCCAGTTGTTGGAAAGCCTCGGACTGGCTATTTTGCTCACCAAAGGTCATTGTTCCTAAACAAATTTCGGGAACGTGTATATCTGTTTGTCCAAGTCGATTAAATTTCATGCTCAACATCCTTGCTGTATTTTTTAAGTTGATATATTGAAATCATACCTAATCTAAGATTCAAAACGTATGTAAAATAAATTCGAAAGTTTTCAGAAAAAAGGCAATAAAAAAGCAAATCGTCAGATTTGCTTTTTTGAATGTAGATCAGATGAAAATTTATTCATCATCATTGTTGTCAAAGTCTTCTTCAACAGAATTTACTGCTTCTAATGATGAATCAAAAATTAAGATAGCTTTACCATCAGTTTCAATCATGCCTTGTTCTTCAAGTGTTTTAAGAACACGACCAACCATTTCACGTGAACAACCTACAATACGACCAATTTCTTGACGAGTAATACGAATTTGGCGTCCATTTGGAAGAATCATTGCTTCAGGTTGAGCTGACAAGTCGATTAAACAACGTGCAATACGACCCGATACATCAATAAATGCTAGGTCAGTTACTTTTCGAGTTGTATTTTTTAAGCGACGAACGAGCTGTGCGAACACCGCATAGCTAAGATCTGGATACTGCTTACTTACTTCATGGAAGTTAGCATATGAAATTTCAGCAATCTCACATACATCACGTGTACGTACTTCTGCAGTACGGTGAGGATTACTTTCAAATAATCCCATCTCTCCAAAAAAGTCCCCTGGGTTTAAATAGGCTACCACAATTTCACGTTCATCATCTTCACGTAAAATAATTGAAACCGACCCTTTTAAAATTAGATACAGAGATTTCGACTCTGAGCCCGCATCAATAATTGAAGTTCGTTTTGGAAATCTATTGATGTGCGCACGCTTGAGCAAAGCTTTGACAGATTCAGGTAATTGACCTGGCGACAAAGCATCTGTACTAAGTTGTGAAAAATTAGAAGTCATGCTTTTTAAATTCCGATTTGGATAGTAACTAGATCTTTAGACCTAAATAAACTTGCCACGTGAAGCATAAGAGGTGAAATTCCTTATCAGCTCAATATATGCTAGTGTACAGTCCTAAGTAAATTTATAGTTTTTTTTAGGTAGTTGCAATGCATACTAGCGTACATTGGTTAGAGAATGTTGCTTTTGAAGCAAAATCTGAAAGCGGTCACCAAATTATCATGGATGGTGCTGAAGCTTACGGTGGTGAAAACCGTGGTCCACGTCCGATGGAACTCATTTTAATGGGGCTTGGTGGGTGTGCTTCGTTTGATATTGTGACCATATTAAAAAAATCTAGACAAGATGTGATGGGTGTTCAATGTCAGTTGAAAGCCGAGAGGGCAGACACAATTCCTGCGGTTTTCACGAAGATACATTTGCATTTTGTGGTTACAGGAAAAGCAGTTAAAGAAAAGCAAGTTGCTAAAGCGGTTGAGCTATCTGCAGAAAAATATTGCTCAGCAAGTAAAATGCTTTCAGATGGCGGTGTTGAAATTACACATGATTTTGAAATCATTGAAGCCGAAGCTTGATTTTATCGAGTTGAAAAAAGCAACCTTAAGGTTGCTTTTTTTATGTAAGTTGAGCGAATCAATTTTACTCTTGTACCCATGGCAGATTGTGAAATCGCCAGCCATTGTAAGTACCACGATGGGAGTTGGGATCTAAATCACCTTCAAAACCTTGATCGATATTATATACGTTTGTGAAACCAGCGTTATACGCCACACTCGCTGCTGCTGCAGAGCGCTTTCCACTACGGCACATGAGCAAAATGATGTCATATGCATTAACAAAAGATTGTAACTTCTCTAAAAACTCAGGGTTACGTTCAAGTGAGATGCCTGTGAGCCAAGGAATATGTTCTGAATGTTCGACATAACCTACGAATTTTCGCTCTTCATGTGTTCTGACATCAATAATGATCGCTTGTTGGGATTGGAACAAAAGCCACGCATCTTGGGGTTTTAAAGAGCCTGCAAAGAGGAGTGTATGATCTTCTACATTTTTTTTTGCTTCAGATAAAATAAATTTAATTTTATCTTGATGGACTTTATTTTCTGAGAGATTTATAAAATGATTCATGTAAGTATGCCTGAATGATTAAATCATCCGTTTATGGAAAACGGTGATTATTATAAGTTTTATCTATATTCTTTAAATAAATATAAAATTGATTGTTTATCTTATAAATTCATATTGAATGATTTTGCACAACATGTACCGATTAGGTCGATATAAGTTCGGCGTACTCCTATGTGATGATTTGAGAACAATAATGACCGTTTACGGGGAATATATTTTCTTTGTCATATCTAGTGAATAGTGGATAAATATCATAATCACCATGAAAAAAATGTGAAGTGGTATTGAAAAATGTATGAGCAGCACAAATATTATAATTATAATCTATCTTTATTTTTTAAATAATTGAAATATAAGAAAATAATTAAAAAACCGACTTGAAATATGACGCTTCTCACCCATTAACTAAGCAAGTACCAAATTTGTTGTGAGGAAAATAATAATGCGTTTTGAAAAATTTACAAATCGCTTACAGCAAGCCTTATCTGATGCGCAATCTTTAGCAATGGGCAAGGATCATACAGCGATTGAAGGCATCCATATACTATCGACCCTGCTTGAAGAGCCATCAAATATGAGTTTGTTGCAGCAGGCAGGGGCGAATTTACGAGAATTAAGCACAAAGTTGCAACAGGCGCTTGATGATGCACCAACACTTGCTCATCCAACTGGTGATATTAATCTGAGTCCAGATGCGGTTAAAGCGCTTAACTTGGCAGATAGTTATGCACAAAAATCGGGTGATGAGTTTCTTTCAACAGATTGGGTGTTACTTGGTTTAGCAGAAACAGGTGCAACCAAAACTATTTTAAATGCGGTTGGTGTTCAATCTGCAGGTTTAAAAGCGGCGATAACTAAAGTTCGAGGTGATGAAAAAGTCATGAGTAACAATCATGAAGATCAACGTGATTCATTAAACAAATACACCATTGATCTCACTGAGCGAGCACTTTCTGGCAAGCTTGATCCAGTGATTGGGCGAGATGATGAAATTCGTCGAACAGTCCAAGTTTTATCACGCCGTACAAAAAATAATCCTGTTTTGATTGGTGAGCCGGGTGTTGGTAAAACTGCCATTGTTGAGGGTTTAGCACAGCGTATCGTCAATGGAGAAGTGCCTGAAAGTTTAAAAAATAAACGTGTCTTATCACTTGATCTTGGATCGCTTTTAGCTGGTGCAAAATATCGTGGTGAATTTGAAGAGCGCTTAAAAGCAGTATTAAAAGATCTTGCTAAACATGATGGTGAAATTATTCTGTTTATCGATGAGTTGCACACTCTAGTCGGTGCAGGTAAAGGCGACGGTGCAATGGATGCAGGTAACATGTTGAAACCTGCTTTAGCACGCGGAGAATTACGTTGTGTAGGTGCTACAACTTTAGATGAATATCGACAATTCATTGAAAAAGATGCAGCACTTGAACGTCGTTTCCAGAAAGTATTGGTTGACGAGCCTAGCGTTGAAGACACGATTGCGATTTTACGTGGATTAAAAGAGCGCTATGAAGTACATCATGGTGTCAAAATCTTAGATTCTGCCATCATTGCTGCAGCTAAAATGTCACATCGCTACATTACAGATCGTCAACTACCAGATAAAGCGATTGATCTAATTGATGAGGCGGCATCTCGAATTAAGATGGAGCTTGATTCAAAACCTGAGTCTCTAGATAAATTAGAGCGTCGTCTTATTCAACTCAAATTACAGCTTGAGGCTGTAAAAAAAGACGAAGATGCGGGAAGTAAAGCTGAAGTTTCACACTTAGAAAAACAAATTGCTGAAGTGGAGAAGGAATACAGCGATCTTGAAGAAGTGTGGATTTCTGAAAAGCGTTTGGTCCAAGGCGATCAACAAACTCAGGCGGAGCTTGATCAAGCACGTATTGCGATGCAAAAGGCACAACGTGAAAATGATCTAGCTGAAATGGCTCGGCTTCAATACGGTGTTATTCCTGATTTGGAGAAACGACTCAGTGAAGAAGCATCTGAAGAGAAAGTTGAACCTAAATTATTGCGTAATAAAGTGACGGACAATGAAATTGCCGAAGTTGTAAGTGCAGCAACAGGAATTCCTGTAGCAAAAATGCTACAAGGTGAGCGTGAAAAATTACTCAATATGGAAACATTTTTACATAACCGCGTCGTAGGCCAAGATGAAGCGGTAGTTGCAGTTTCTAATGCGGTACGACGCTCACGTGCTGGACTTTCAGATCCGAATCGCCCAAGTGGTTCATTCTTATTTTTAGGTCCAACAGGTGTTGGGAAAACTGAGTTAACTAAAGCTTTAGCAAACTTCTTATTTGACAGTGACGATGCCATGATCCGTATCGATATGTCTGAATTTATGGAGAAACATTCTGTTAGTCGTTTGGTGGGAGCACCTCCTGGTTATGTTGGTTATGAAGAGGGTGGTGTGCTAACTGAAGCAGTACGCCGTAAGCCTTATAGCGTGGTGTTATTTGATGAAGTAGAGAAGGCTCATCCAGATGTATTTAACATTCTGCTTCAGGTACTTGACGATGGTCGCTTGACTGATTCGCAAGGGCGTGTGGTGGATTTTAAAAATACCGTGATCGTCATGACTTCAAACTTAGGTTCAAATGAAGTGCGCGAATTAGGTGACATGGCGACGGAACAAGATGTACGCAGTGTTGTGATGGCTGCTGTTTCTGAGCATTTTAGACCAGAGTTTATTAACCGAATTGATGAGCTTGTAATCTTCCATGCACTGAAAAAATCGCAGATTCGAGGTATCGCGGATATTCAGTTAGATCGCTTACGTGCTCGTTTGGCTGATCGTGATTTAAGTTTGACTGTAGATGACACTGCTTTCGATGAATTAATTGAGGCAGGATATGACCCAATCTATGGGGCTCGACCACTTAAACGTGCTATTCAACAAAAGGTTGAAAATACATTGGCTCAAAAAATCTTGGCGGGAGAATTTTTGCCAGGAGATACAATTGTTATACAAAGCACTGATGGAGATTTGAGTTTTAGTAAACTTAAATTAAATTAGAATTTAATAAACAAACTTAGAAAACCTGAATTCGTTCAGGTTTTTTTTATTTAAGTGATTTAAAAATAATAAATTTATTTTTTAATAAAATTGCTACTCAAATCTATTAAGTATAAGATTGCACTCAATATTTTTGTGAATAAATGTTTAATTTGTTTATTGATTCACAAAAGGAATTCATTGTTTAGCTTAATGGGATCAAAGAGGTGGTCCCACTTGTTTGAACAACTAAAAGCGTATTTATAAGTGATATTCCGCTCTAGTTAAGCCACCTTGTTTTGTTGGGGTAGCTG
>NZ_JBWYIQ010000056.1:0-6356 GCF_056779795.1 Acinetobacter sp. ANC_7682
TGGTTGTACGGTAGATTTTAGAGGCAGGCTTATTCATTTTGAAATTATATTGCTGAATAAGCTTTTGATGCTAGGTTTGTGCAACAAAGCCCATTTGTATTAACTGCATCATTTTGAATTTCTCGCAACAAAGACATAAACGCCTATCCCACTAATATCTTTAGATACTTAAATCATTAATAAAAAAATATGCCTTATCTAAAAGAATTCAACTTTAACTTTTTTAAATTCACGCAGTGCTCTATTTCCATTTTTATCCGTCAAATTAATTAAGTGTTCATCTTTACTTAAAAGCTCATATGCTTCACTCAAAGTATTCACTTCAACTTTATTAACAGCCTTATTTGTTGGGTTAATTGAATAAGAGCTGTTTTTGCGATTCAGAACGTATTTATTATTAGTATTCTTCTTAGCTTCAAATACTTTTCCTTTAGCAAGACCACGCGTTCCAATTGCATATAATCTTTTAACTAATCTAGACATGAATCAAATCCAATATAAAAAGAGCCCATAAAATATGGACTCTTTAAATTTAAAAATCAAATAGTTATCAACTTAAACTCCCTTCTAAGAAATCCTGTGCAAAGCGTTGCAATACCCCACCCGCTTCATACACAGACACTTCTTCTTCGGTATCCAAACGACACGTAACAGGGATTTCTAAAATCTCATTACGACCCTCTTGAGTTGAACGCTCAACCACCAAAGTTAAAGTCGAACGAGGTGCAATATTCCCAATCACACTATACAGCTCAGTACCATCCAAACCTAAAGTTTTACGGTCAGTTCCTGCCTTAAACTCAAGCGGTAACACACCCATACCGACCAAGTTGGTACGGTGAATACGTTCAAAACCTTCAGCTACAATGGCTTCAACACCTGCAAGGCGTACACCTTTCGCAGCCCAGTCACGGCTTGAACCTTGTCCGTAGTCTTTACCTGCAACAATGATCAAAGGCTGTTTACGGTTCATGTAGGTTTCAATCGCTTCCCACATACGCATCACTTCGCCTTCAGGCTCTACACGCGCTTTAGAACCTTGCTTAATTGTACCGTCCGAACGTACTACCATTTCGTTATACAATTTCGGATTGGCAAAGGTCGCACGTTGTGCCGTTAAGTGGTCACCACGGTGCGTTGCATATGAGTTAAAGTCTTCTTCAGGCACGCCCATTTTATGTAGATATTCACCTGCTGCCGAATCCATCATAATCGCATTCGATGGTGATAAATGGTCTGTGGTAATGTTGTCACCTAAAATCGCAAGCGGACGCATATTGGCTAAAGTACGTGGTGCAGCAAGTGCGCCTTCCCAATACGGCGGACGGCGAATATAGGTACTTTGCGGACGCCAGTCATACAATGGGCTTGCGGCTTGAACCTTCTCACCCAAATCAAACATTGGAATATACACTTTCTTAAATTGCTCAGGTTTAACCGCAACTTTCACCAACGCATCAATTTCTTCATCAGATGGCCAAATGTCTTTGAGGTAAATTGGGTTGCCATCTTTATCATGAGCTAAAGCATCCGTTTCAATGTCAAAACGAATCGTACCTGCAATCGCATATGCAACTACGAGCGGAGGCGATGCCAAGAATGCTTGTTTTGCATAAGGATGGATACGACCATCAAAGTTACGGTTACCTGATAAAACAGCCGTTGCGTAGAGGTCACGGTCGATAATTTCTTGTTGGATTTTTGGATCTAACGCACCTGACATCCCGTTACATGTGGTACATGCATACGCCACGATACCAAAACCGAGTTTTTCTAAATCACCGAGTACACCTGCTTCTTCTAAATACAATGCTGCGGCTTTAGAACCCGGTGCAAAAGATGATTTCACCCACGGCTTACGCACTAAGCCTAACTCATTAGCTTTACGAGCAAGCAAGCCTGCTGCCACTGTATTACGTGGGTTTGATGTATTGGTACATGATGTAATTGCAGCGATGATGATTGCACCATCAGGCATTAAGCCTTCTGCTTCTTGCGCACGAGCAGCGTCTAAATTACCTGCAATACCTTTGGCTTTTAAATCACTTGTAGATACACGTGCATGTGGGTTTGATGGCCCTGCAATGTTACGAGTGACTGTAGATAAATCAAAACGTAATACACGTGGGTACTCGGCTTTAGTCATGTCACTTGCCCAAAGACCAATTTCTTTAGCATAGTTTTCTACAAGCTTCACTTGCTCAGGTTCACGACCTGTCAGCGTTAAATAATCAATGGTGTTTTGGTCGATATAGAACATCGCAGCCGTTGCACCATATTCAGGGGTCATATTGGAGATGGTTGCACGGTCACCAATCGACATGGTGTCTGCACCTTCACCAAAGAACTCTAAATAAGCACCGACTACACGCTCTTTACGCAAGAACTCTGTTAAAGCCAATACGATATCTGTTGCAGTAATACCCGGCTTACGCTGACCAACAAGCTCTACACCAATAATGTCAGGTAAACGCATCCAAGATGCACGACCAAGCATCACGTTTTCAGCTTCTAAGCCACCGACACCAATCGAGATCACGCCCAAAGCATCGGTATGTGGGGTATGTGAATCTGTACCCACACACGTATCAGGGAAAGCTACGCCACCACGGTTTTGAATCACAGGTGACATCTTTTCCAAATTGATTTGGTGCATGATGCCGTTACCCGCAGGGATTACATCTACATTTTCAAATGCAGTTTTGGTCCACTCAATAAAATGGAAACGATCTTCATTACGGCGATCTTCCACCGCACGGTTTTTCTCAAATGCATCAGGATCAAAACCACCGTACTCGACTGCGAGTGAGTGATCGACAATCAGCTGAGTTGGTACCACGGGATTGACTTTAGATGGGTCTCCACCTTGATCGGCAATCGCATCACGCAAACCTGCAAGGTCCACCAATGCTGTTTGACCTAAAATATCGTGGCAAACCACACGTGCTGGATACCAAGGGAAATCGTGGTCTTGTTTATTAAAGATTAACTCTTTAAGAGACTGCTCTAAAATTGCAGGATCGCAACGGCGTACCAATTGCTCTGCAAGCACTTTAGAAGTATATGGGAGTTTTGCGTATGCGCCTGGCTGAATATCCTCAACGGCTTGACGCACATCATAATATTCGAGCTGGGTACCTTGCAGTGGTTTACGGTAGTTGTTATTCATCGCGTTCCTGCCTTGCCTTGAGCATCTTTTTTCTAAACTTTCTAAACATTTTGTTGTTGATGAGACTTCATCGTTTGTGATGGCATAGTACACTGCTGAAAGTCCATTTCCCAAATCTTATATATTTCATTTACTTAGGTACAAAAAACAGGGTTTTTGAAATATTTTGTTTCAAATAACGCAGATAAATAAGCAGTTATGTGCTTTTTTTTGAAAAATAGTGGAAAATTGGGATAATTCTTTAGTATTAGATTCAGATTCGAGCATAGAAAATGAACAATTTATCTTTCTCCTCATTTACGCTTAATGGCGTGGATGCTCAAAAATTTTTACAAGGTCAAGTGACGTTGCATGTTGAACGCCTTGAGGAAAATATCACGCGCTACACAGCAATTTGTGATTTAAAAGGTCGAATTCACTTTGGTTTATGGTTAACAAAGCTGAATCCTGAAAGCTTTGTCATTGTAACCACTCAAGATCAAGCTGAAGAATTTTCCAAACACATTAAAAAATTCGGTGCTTTTTCCAAAATGAAACTTGAAGAAGCTAGTCAGGTCTATCCTACGCTTCAAGGTGACACCACAACGTTCTCAGCAGAAGTAACAGATATTGCCGCTTGGAAAGTTCAGGCTATTCAACATGGTCAAGCTTACATTGATCAAGCCATTGAACACGTGTTCCAACCCCAAGAACTTCGTTTACATCAACGTGAAGGCGTTCACTATGACAAGGGTTGTTACTTGGGTCAGGAAGTGATTGCACGTTTATGGTTTAAAGCTAAACCGAAAGCGTGGTTACATTTAATTCAGGGTACAGGTGCTGTACCTGCAGAAGCTGAACAACTCGATAAAAGTGTACAAGTCGTCAATAGTGCGCCTTTCGAAAACGGTTATATCGCTTTGGTGGTAGCACGTCCTGAAGCATTAGCAGAGTTAGACGTGACTGTTTTAGATTTGCCTGAGTATTTAAATGGTGATGTGGCTAGACCACAGTAAAATAATCTAAAAAAACCTCCATTTAGGAGGTTTTTTTATTAACTAATAGGCTGAGGATTTGGAACATATTTCCGGTAAATGATCAGGTTTAATATGACCAATACCGCACAACACAAGTACATAAATTCAAAGCTCCATTGTGCAATAACCAATCCCATTACAACTGAACCAACTGCCAGACCAATATCAAAACAAATAAAGAATGTTGATATTGCATGCCCCATCCGTTGTTTATCTACAGTTTGAATGGTGAGCGTTTGCAAACAAGGAAATACTGAGCCATATCCAATTCCAATAAAAATTGCAGATAACCACAACATCCACTGATTATTGACTAGTGTTACGACCACAAGCCCAATCGCAAAAAATATAAAAGAAGGAACGATAACAGCACTCGGACCTTGACGATCATAAATTTTACCGACCCAAGGTCTTACAATTAACATCGACGCCGCAAACAATATAAAAAATACACTGGTGTACGCCAGCAGTTGTTTGCTCTCACTGTAAACCGTAATAAAACTGGTAATACTCGAGTAAGCAAAAGCTGTAAGTAAAGCAACACCACTTACAGCAAAAACTTTAGGCTCAAGAAAATCTTCAAGCCTAAATCCTTTTTTATTCATTTTATTTTGCTGAGGTATCTGATTCGCTGGAATATTTAATAACCAGCTAAAAATTAGACCTAAACTGATGAGCACCGCGAGAGCACCGAATAAAATTTGGAAGCTATAAAATTGAATCATGGTGAGCGCAATTAACGGTCCAAATACCACACCTAGGTTAGTGGACATCACATAATAGCCCATGCCTTCACCTTTACGATGCTCAGGAATGAAGTCATTCGCGACTGGAACAGCCACAGTGGTCAACACACTAAACCATATCCCATGTAAAAATCGTATAAGCAACAATGACCACATGTTATCAATGAATAAATAAGCAAATGCAAAGACCGCAAAAAACGTGCTCGATCCACGCATAGTGAGTCGCTTACCCATTTTTTGAATGATCATGCCTGAAAATGGTCGTACTGCTATTGATGAGGCGAGAAAAAGCGTTAACGCTAATCCTGCTTCTTCAACTGATCCCGCTAAATCCTTCACAATGTAAATCGGAAGGACAGCCAACATGGCAAAGTAGTAAATAAAAACAAATAAATTATTTAATACACACAAGATAAATGAACGATTCCAAAGTCGTTCGGTGGTTACACTCATGAAAATCTACTCTTGTCGCATTAATGTTTGGGCTTGAGGACGTAATGGATCTAAACTCAGTTTGACCAATTGACGGATATAGTGCTCATCAGGCAAATGATTAAAGAAAATAATTTGGTAATGAATAGGACCATATAGTCGATCAAGTACCAAATCATAGTGATCATGTTCAATCAGCTCCCCCGCCTCAATCGCCTGTTGGATCAGTTGATGCAGTTGAACTCGTTTAGGTAATAAATATTGCTTGAAGAATGTTGCAGCCAATTCACGATGATTCGCCATAACCACCAACATCGCTCGTCCCACTGGATGATCTAAAGCCTTAGCTAAACGAAGTAATTGTTGATTAAGATTTTGTTCAAGGTCGAGTTCTGGCTCAAACTCAAAAATTGAGAGTGTGAGCTCCTTAAACGTGTCTAGAACCAATTCAGATTTATGTGACCACCATCGATAAATAGTCGACTTTCCCACCCCAGCACGTGAAGCAATGTCTTCTACTGTCAGTTGGTGATATTCCACTTCATTCAAAGCCTGTTTGACTGAAGCTAAAATACATGATCGGCGTCGTGCACTTTTGTCTTCGACTGTCATGAAATCCTCACAAATAAAACGATACGTTTCGTATCGTATCGTATCGTTTTATAATAAAGTTTTTTTATTGATAAAGATATGAAAATAAGACCAAGGCGTTAGATGGAATAGATTTTAACTGTCAATCGATTGAGAGATGACTCATAAAAAAACCTCCTATATCGCTAGGAGGTTTTATTCTAAAAGCCATGAAATAATTTATTCATATCCTTCACCACATAATCTTTAAAATGAAATGCTCTCGCGTGTTTAGCATCAAACTTTACGGTTAAATCACCTTTTTGGAATACATCTCTGTACACGACAAATTTCACAGAACCCTTATCCTATCAGGATTCTGCTTTCTTAAAATTGCCAAAATTTCCTTAAACTCTTCTTTTT
>NZ_JBWYIQ010000057.1:0-5963 GCF_056779795.1 Acinetobacter sp. ANC_7682
AATCACCATTACCTGCGTTGTTGTTGACGATCACTAAGTCTTTAATACCGAGTTCAATTAAGCCATCGATGAGTTCAGCAGGCTGACCTGCGGTACCAAACCCACCAATCATAATGGTTGAACCGTCTTTAATTTGGGAGAGGGCTTCGGTTAAAGACGCTGAGCTTTTATCAATCATAATCACTTCCTAAACAAACGATCTACATTTACCTTTAATATGATCAGGTCGATGTAGACGATGATGGGGTAGTATTTTGACGCTTCGTTAAAATCACGTGCGCTAAAATACCAATACAGATTCCCCAAAAAACTGAACTTAAACCTAAAAATTGCATGCCTGAAACAGTCGCCAAGAAAGTAAGGAGAGCTGCGTCACGATCCTTTTCTTGGAACATAGCAACGTGTAAATTTGTAGCAATAGCACCTAAAAGTGCTAAACCTGCTAATGCAGCAACAAGTTCTTTAGGCAGTAAGCTAAAAAGCATCACAATGCTGCCTGCAAATAAACCACCTAAAATATAGAAAATACCGTTCGCAATACCTGCGATATAACGTTTCTCTTTGAGCTCATGTGCATCTTTACCTGTACAGAGTGCGGCTGTTATTGACGCCAGGACAATGGTGATCCCGCCCACACAAGCAACAGCTAACGATGCGATACTGGTAGTGGTAATAATGGGTTTTGCTTGAATGTCATAGCCACTTAATTTCAAAATTGCCATGCCAGGTAAAAATTGACCAGAAAGGCTGACTAAAATAAGAGGTACTGCAAGATTTAGAAAAGAGTTAAGCGTCCACTCGGGCGCAATGAATTGGGGTATTGCAAGTGAAAACTCCATATTCACAGCATTGAATTTTCCGAGGACTAAACTCATGAAAATACCAGCTGCCAATACAAAAAGCATGGCATATCGAGGTGTTAAACGCTTAGCAATCAGATACGAAATAAGCATTCCAAACACAATATATGGCATGGTATTAGTCGCGGTAAAAAGACCAAATCCGAACTGACATAAGATACCAGCCATCATTCCTGCAGCCACTGATTGCGGTATCAAAGCCAATAGTTTGTCGAAATATCCGGTAATACCAATGATGAAAATCACTACAGCTGTAGTGATATATGCAGCAACTGCTTCATTCAGTGATATATCTGGAAAAAGTGTGACTAGCAGAGCAGTACCAGGTGCCGACCAAGCGGTAATGACAGGAACTTTAAACTTTATTGATAATAGAATTCCAGCTACAGCAGCACCAATTGAGATACCCCAAATCCATGAAATCATCATGTCTGGGGAAACTTGGGCTTGTTGTGCTGCTTGAAAGAAAATAATTAATGGTCCGGCATATGAAATCAATACAGCTAAAAAGCCGGCGACAGTGGCGGAAATAGACCAATCTTCTTTTAGTGTTTTAAACAGGGTTGCCATTGTATTTGCCTCCTTGCGTCAATGATCCTGTGAATTTAAAGAGTCCGTGATCAGGGTTAACCCTGATCACCACCACCTACAGGTACGACTGTGCCTGTAATGTATGAAGACTCATCTGAAGCAAGGAACAAAATAGCATTTACTTGTTCTTGAATAGTGCCATAGCGTTTCATGTAGCTGCGGTCAATTGTTTGATCAACCACTTCTTGCATCCAAGCTTGATCTTGCTCAGATAGTGGTGAAGTATTACGTGGAATTACACGTGGTGGAGCTTCAGTACCACCTGTAGCCACAGCATTGATGCGGATACCATCTTTAGCATGTGCAAATGCCATTGATTGAGTAAAACTATTTACACCACCCTTAGCTGCAGAATATGGAAGACGGTTAATTCCACATGTGGCGATAGATGATACATTCACGATCACACCAGATTTTTGGTGTTGCATGTGTGGTAAAACTGCACGACAACTCCATAAAGTAGGAAATAAAGAACGATTGATCTCTTTGATAATTTCCTCTTCAGAAAACTCTTCAAAAGGTTTCATCCAAATCGCACCACCAACATTGTTGATCAGCACATCAATTCGGCCAAAAGTCTCGATCGCTTTATTTACAACGGATTGTGCACCAGCATAGGTTTCAAGATCAGCTAAGACAGTGACACCTGTGCCACCTTGAGTCGTAATTTCTTCAAGTGTGGTCGTCACGTATTCAGCACGGTCAGCCAGTACAACTTTTGCACCTTCGCTAGCTGCTTGAAGAGCAACACCGCGACCGATGCCTTGAGCGGCACCAGTAACGATTACGATTTTATTTTCAAATCTTTGATTCATGTTCCTCTCCACTTTAATTCGCAGAGAATTTTTCGAATAAGAAGTTTGCAGGTTTAACGCCTTCAGCATCTAACCAACCACGAACTGCATCTACCATAGGAACAGGACCACAGAGGTAAACGTCTACATCACCACCGTTGAGCCATTCAGTTTCAATGTGACCTGTCACATAACCTTTACGTTCGTGTGCAGATTCTGGGTTTGCAACTACGGTACGGTATTCAAACCAATCAAGTTTTTCTTGAAGTTTGTTGAGTTCTTCAATAGCAACTAGGTCAAAGTCATTGGTTACACCAAAAACTAAACGTACTGGATGTTCAGAACCTTTTTCTTCTAATATTTGAAGCATCGACATAAATGGAGCAATACCTGTACCACCAGCAAGCATTACTACAGGGCGTACTACATTACGTAAGTAGAAGCTACCAAATGGACCAGTGAATGTCATTTTGTCGCCGACTTTCGCTTCGGTGCTTAAGAAGCTACTCATTTTACCGTTAGGAACGTTACGAACAACAAAGCCGGTCAAACGGTTGCCTGGCTTAGAGCTGAAAGAGTATGAACGTGTTTCAGTTGATCCAGGAATACCTACATTTACATACTGACCAGCAAGGAAATTGATATCTGGCTGACCCTCGTCTAGTTGAATATCAAAGGTAATTGTAGATTCAGATAAGTTTTCTACACGAGAAAGGGTACCTTGATATTGATGAATTTGAGTTTTACATACATCAGATGATGCTTGAATTTGGAAAACTGCATCTGAAGTAGGACGGCACTGGCAAGCTAAGATATAGCCTTGCTCAGCCTCTTCTGGTGTAAGTGCATCTTCAATATAAGTTTCTTCAGGCATGTCATAGCTGCCAGACTCACAAAAAGCTCGACAAGTACCACATGCACCATCACGGCAATCCAGCGGAATATTAATCTTTTGACGATATGCAGCGTCAGAAAGCGTTTCGCCTTGTGCAACTGAAATAAATCGGGTTACGCCATCTTCAAATTGAAGTGCAACATTATGGTTTGACATGGCTGAATATCCTTTAAGAATCTTTTGAACAATTTTTTGGTGTAACTACCAAAATTCCATTTGGTAGTTACTGAACTTGTTATTTACTAATTACAGGTGATATACGTCGATTACTTGGTTGATGTAATCATTTTTAAGTACCACATATTTATTTAAAATTTGTGGTTTTTCACCAGACAAATTGATTTCGTAGCGTGACATGCCGAAGTAGCTGTACGACTTTTGGTAGCGGTAACTTAAAGTATTCCAGTTGAAACGAACAACAACCTTATCTTCATGACGTTCAAGAATTTCAATGTTGTTAATATTGTGGCTTGTACGTGTATCAGGCATTGTTGCAGAAGAGCGTTCAGTTTTGATACGGAACACGCGGTCTTCTAAACCTTGACGATCTGGATAATAAATTAACGAGATTTCTGATTGAGGATCTTCAGTTAATGTATTGTAGTCATCCCAAGATGGCATCCAGAACGATGCCGTAGGTGCATAACACTCTAACCATTCATCCCACTGCTCATCATCAAGTAGGCGCGCTTCTTTAAATAAGAACTGGCTCACTGATTCTAAAGTTGCTTCAAGATTCGCGTTACTCATGCGTTATCTCCTTGTTCAGCTAAAGCTTGTTCTGCTTTAATCGCACGTTTCATTTCTTCTAACCAATGTTGATGTTGAGCAAGGTATAAACCTTCGTCTTCAGTTTTAACGCCTGAAAGTTTAGGTTTTAGACCAATTTCGTTTGCTGCATCATCTGGGCCATTGATCCAATGCTTTGAGCCACGGCACATATCGTTCCACTCAAGTTCGATACCAGCATAACCTGCTTGACATGCACGGAATTCTTCTAAGTCATCTGGTGTCGCCATACCTGAAGCATTGAAGAAATCTTCATATTGACGAATACGGCGTGCGCGAGCTTCTGGCTCTTCACCTACAGGTGCGATGCAGTAAATTGTTACTTCAGTTTTATCGACAGCAATTGGGCGAAGTACACGGATTTGTGAACCGAACTGATCCATCAAATAAACGTTTGGATATAAGCAAAGGTTACGTGAGCGCTCGATCATCCACTTCGACATAGCAGGACCGAATTTCTCAGAGTATTCATCTGCTTTAGGGAAGTTAGGGCGGTCTTCAGGGTTGGCCCATTGTGTCCAAAGCAACATGTGACCATTTTCAAAACCGTAAGAACCACCGCCTTGTTTACCCCAAGATCCTGCGCTCATTGCACGGATATTGTCTCCAGCTTGTTTTTCTTTACGTTGTTGCGTAGTCGCAGCATAATTCCAGTGAACTGCAGATACATGGTAACCATCTGCACCATTTTCAGCAGTGAGTTTCCAGTTTCCTTCGTATGTATAAGTTGAGGCGCCACGTAAAACTTCTAAACCTTGATCAGACTGACCCACGATCATATCGATAATTTTAGTCGTTTCACCTAAGAATTCATCTAATGGCAAGACGTCTGGGTTTAAGCTACCGAATAAGAAGCCTTTATAACTTTCAAAACGTGCAACTTTCTTAAGATCATGTGATCCTTCTTTGTTAAAGCAGTCAGAATAACCTGCATCTGTTGGGTCTTTAACTTTTAAAAGTTTGCCTGAGTTATTGAATGTCCAACCATGGAATGGGCAAGTATAAGTAGCCTTATTACCACGTTTGTTACGGCAAAGTTGTGCACCACGGTGTGAACACGCATTGATCATTGCATTTAGCTCGCCTTGACGGTTACGAGCAATCACGATTGGCTGACGACCGATGTGTGTCGTGTAATAATCATTGTTATTTGGAATTTGGCTTTCGTGTGCCAAGTAAACCCAATTACCCTCAAAGATGTATTTCATTTCAAGGTCAAAAAGGGCTTGATCAGTGAAAACTGAACGATGAAGTTTAAACTCACCTGTCTCAAAGTTGTCTACAAGTAACTCATCAAGACGATCTAGATGGCTGGTATTAATTACAGGAATACGTGGCATGGACGTTCTCCGACTTTCCAAATTGAGGGGAAGTCATCGGGATAATTGACTTATCCCGATTCCGACTAATTGATTTAAGCTGATGCGCGGCGACGTTCAACTTCAGTAGAAGGCGCACCTTCAACGTCTTTTACTAATTCAATGTCAAATTGAATATGTTTGAACGCACCTTTTAGACCACGACGAGCAATTTCAGCTTCATCAGTTACGTCTACAGCAGTTGCCACTAAGCCATCACGCGTTGCAAATGCAAAGTCATCCCAAAGGTATTCATCACCTTCGATGTTGAACTGCGTAGTTAATTTACGGTAGCCAGGTGCAGTGACGAAGTAATGCACGTGTGAAGGGCGGTTACCGTGACGACCAAGTTTGTTTAATACAAACTGAGTTGTACCTTCTGGTGGGCAGCCATAACCTACAGGCATTGTGGTTAATGCTGTATATTGACCTTGTGCATCCGTGAAGATCGTACGACGTAAGTTGAAGTCAGATTGAGACTTATCAAAGAACGAGTAGTTACCTAAGCTGTTTGCATGCCAAACTTCAACTTTAGCGCCTTCAATGATGTTACCTTCAGTATCTTTAACGATACCTTCAATAATTAAAGTTGGGATTTTGCCTTCTTCAGAACCATCATCCATACGTGCAAAACCAACTGATTCTGGTGCACCAGCGACATACAATGGACCTTCAA
>NZ_JBWYIQ010000058.1:0-5488 GCF_056779795.1 Acinetobacter sp. ANC_7682
ATTGGTAGAAATTTCTCGAAGTTTATTTGAGCAAATTTTTTGTCAGTAATTGATGAGCCAAGATTGGTACCCTTTAGGTACTATTGATTTTAAACTGAAGAGTTTGATCATGGCTCAGATTGAACGCTGGCGGCAGGCTTAACACATGCAAGTCGAGCGGGGGAAGGTAGCTTGCTACTGGACCTAGCGGCGGACGGGTGAGTAATGCTTAGGAATCTGCCTATTAGTGGGGGACAACATCTCGAAAGGGATGCTAATACCGCATACGTCCTACGGGAGAAAGCAGGGGACCTTCGGGCCTTGCGCTAATAGATGAGCCTAAGTCGGATTAGCTAGTTGGTGGGGTAAAGGCCTACCAAGGCGACGATCTGTAGCGGGTCTGAGAGGATGATCCGCCACACTGGGACTGAGACACGGCCCAGACTCCTACGGGAGGCAGCAGTGGGGAATATTGGACAATGGGGGGAACCCTGATCCAGCCATGCCGCGTGTGTGAAGAAGGCCTTTTGGTTGTAAAGCACTTTAAGCGAGGAGGAGGCTACTAAGATTAATACTCTTGGATAGTGGACGTTACTCGCAGAATAAGCACCGGCTAACTCTGTGCCAGCAGCCGCGGTAATACAGAGGGTGCGAGCGTTAATCGGATTTACTGGGCGTAAAGCGTGCGTAGGCGGCTTTTTAAGTCGGATGTGAAATCCCCGAGCTTAACTTGGGAATTGCATTCGATACTGGGAAGCTAGAGTATGGGAGAGGATGGTAGAATTCCAGGTGTAGCGGTGAAATGCGTAGAGATCTGGAGGAATACCGATGGCGAAGGCAGCCATCTGGCCTAATACTGACGCTGAGGTACGAAAGCATGGGGAGCAAACAGGATTAGATACCCTGGTAGTCCATGCCGTAAACGATGTCTACTAGCCGTTGGGGCCTTTGAGGCTTTAGTGGCGCAGCTAACGCGATAAGTAGACCGCCTGGGGAGTACGGTCGCAAGACTAAAACTCAAATGAATTGACGGGGGCCCGCACAAGCGGTGGAGCATGTGGTTTAATTCGATGCAACGCGAAGAACCTTACCTGGTCTTGACATAGTAAGAACTTTCCAGAGATGGATTGGTGCCTTCGGGAACTTACATACAGGTGCTGCATGGCTGTCGTCAGCTCGTGTCGTGAGATGTTGGGTTAAGTCCCGCAACGAGCGCAACCCTTTTCCTTATTTGCCAGCGGGTTAAGCCGGGAACTTTAAGGATACTGCCAGTGACAAACTGGAGGAAGGCGGGGACGACGTCAAGTCATCATGGCCCTTACGACCAGGGCTACACACGTGCTACAATGGTCGGTACAAAGGGTTGCTACCTAGCGATAGGATGCTAATCTCAAAAAGCCGATCGTAGTCCGGATTGGAGTCTGCAACTCGACTCCATGAAGTCGGAATCGCTAGTAATCGCGGATCAGAATGCCGCGGTGAATACGTTCCCGGGCCTTGTACACACCGCCCGTCACACCATGGGAGTTTGTTGCACCAGAAGTAGGTAGTCTAACCGCAAGGAGGACGCTTACCACGGTGTGGCCGATGACTGGGGTGAAGTCGTAACAAGGTAGCCGTAGGGGAACCTGCGGCTGGATCACCTCCTTAACGAAAGATTGACGATTGGTAAGAATCCACAACAAGTTGTTCTTCATGACGATGTATCTGAGGGTCTGTAGCTCAGTTGGTTAGAGCACACGCTTGATAAGCGTGGGGTCACAAGTTCAAGTCTTGTCAGACCCACCACTACTGACGAAGCAATTCATACAGGAACAGAAAGATACATTGATCTAAATGATAAGCTGGGGACTTAGCTTAGTTGGTAGAGCGCCTGCTTTGCACGCAGGAGGTCAGGAGTTCGACTCTCCTAGTCTCCACCACGTATTCATTCGAATACGTAGTAAGCAAACGAGTTGATAGCTTATAGAGCTTAGTAATAAAGCTGTGTATACTGCACGCCTTGATTATTAAGCTCTGTGATTTATCACAGTTGACTGCGATCTGACGAAGACGTAGTGAATCATTAACAGCATATATTTGAGTTGAAATAATTTGTTCATACTCATAGAAAGAGCGGAAACGAGATAACGTAAGTTATTGAGTTGAAGTGATTGAAATGAGAACTAGCGAAATTAACTGAATCAAGCGTTTTGGTATATGAATTTGAATTGAAGCTGTACAGTGTTTAGATACACAGTACTTCAAACTGTAATGTTGAACGATCTACTTGTAGGATCGAACGACTGTTTGGGGTTGTATAGTCAAGTAATTAAGTGCATGTGGTGGATGCCTTGGCAGTCAGAGGCGATGAAAGACGTGATAGCCTGCGAAAAGCTCCGGGGAGGCGGCAAATATCCTGTGATCCGGAGATATCTGAATGGGGGAACCCACCTATCATAAGATAGGTATTGCAACATGAATACATAGTGTTGCAAGGCAAACGCGGGGAAGTGAAACATCTCAGTACCCGTAGGAAAAGAAATCAATTGAGATTCCCTCAGTAGCGGCGAGCGAAAGGGGAAAAGCCCATTAAGTTATGTAAGCTTTAGTGGAATGCTCTGGGAAGTGCAACCATAGTAGGTGATAGTCCTGTACACGAAAGGGCTTACATGATGATGTCGAGTAGGGCGGGGCACGTGAAACCTTGTCTGAATATGGGGGGACCATCCTCCAAGGCTAAATACTCCTGACTGACCGATAGTGAACCAGTACCGTGAGGGAAAGGCGAAAAGAACCCCTGTGAGGGGAGTGAAATAGATCCTGAAACCGCATGCATACAAGCAGTGGGAGCCACTTCGTGTGGTGACTGCGTACCTTTTGTATAATGGGTCAGCGACTTACATTCAGTAGCAAGGTTAACCGAATAGGGGAGCCGTAGAGAAATCGAGTCTTAATAGGGCGTTTAGTTGCTGGGTGTAGACCCGAAACCAGGCGATCTATCCATGAGCAGGTTGAAGGTGAGGTAACACTTACTGGAGGACCGAACCCACTGTCGTTGAAAAGCCAGGGGATGACTTGTGGATAGGGGTGAAAGGCTAATCAAGCCTGGTGATAGCTGGTTCTCCCCGAAAGCTATTTAGGTAGCGCCTCGGACGAATACCATTGGGGGTAGAGCACTGTTTCGGCTAGGGGGTCATCCCGACTTACCAAACCGATGCAAACTCCGAATACCAATGAGTACTATCCGGGAGACAGACTGCGGGTGCTAACGTCCGTAGTCAAGAGGAAAACAATCCAGACCGCCAGCTAAGGTCCCTAAATCATAGTTAAGTGGGAAACGATGTGGGAAGGCATAGACAGCTAGGAGGTTGGCTTAGAAGCAGCCACCCTTTAAAGAAAGCGTAATAGCTCACTAGTCGAGTCGGCCTGCGCGGAAGATGTAACGGGGCTAAAACTATGTACCGAAGCTGCGGATTTGCAATTTATTGCAAGTGGTAGGGGAGCGTTCTGTAAGCCGATGAAGGTGGATTGAGAAGTCTGCTGGAGGTATCAGAAGTGCGAATGCTGACGTGAGTAACGATAAAACGGGTGAAAAACCCGTTCGCTGAAAGACCAAGGGTTCCAGTCCAACGTTAATCGGGGCTGGGTGAGTCGACCCCTAAGGCGAGGCCGAGAGGCGTAGTCGATGGGAAATTGGTTAATATTCCAATACTTCTGTGTAATGCGATGAGAGGACGGAGAAGGTTAAGTCAGCCTGGCGTTGGTTGTCCAGGTGGAAGATTGTAGGCATGTATCTTAGGCAAATCCGGGGTACTCTATGCTGAGAATCGATAGCAAGCTAGTTTACTAGCGAAGTGGCTGATACCATACTTCCAGGAAAAGTCTCTAAGCTTCAGTTACACAGGAATCGTACCCGAAACCGACACAGGTGGTCAGGTCGAGTAGACCAAAGCGCTTGAGAGAACTCTGCTGAAGGAACTAGGCAAAATGGTACCGTAACTTCGGGAGAAGGTACGCTGCCGGCGGTGATAGGACTTGCTCCTTGAGCTACTGGCAGCCTCAGAAACCAGGCCGCTGCAACTGTTTATTAAAAACATAGCACTCTGCAAACACGAAAGTGGACGTATAGGGTGTGATGCCTGCCCGGTGCTGGAAGGTTAATTGATGGGGTTAGCGTAAGCGAAGCTCTTGATCGAAGCCCCAGTAAACGGCGGCCGTAACTATAACGGTCCTAAGGTAGCGAAATTCCTTGTCGGGTAAGTTCCGACCTGCACGAATGGCATAATGATGGCGGCGCTGTCTCCAGCAGAGGCTCAGTGAAATCGAATTCGCCGTGAAGATGCGGTGTACCCGCGGCTAGACGGAAAGACCCCGTGAACCTTTACTGCAGCTTGACATTGAACTTTGATCTTACTTGTGTAGGATAGGTGGGAGGCTTTGAAGTAGAAACGCCAGTTTCTATGGAGCCGTCCTTGAAATACCACCCTGGTAATATTGAGGTTCTAACTCTGCTCCATTATCTGGAGCGAGGACCATGTCTGGTGGGTAGTTTGACTGGGGCGGTCTCCTCCTAAAGAGTAACGGAGGAGTACGAAGGTGCGCTCAGCGTGGTCGGAAATCACGCGTAGAGTATAAAGGCAAAAGCGCGCTTAACTGCGAGACCCACAAGTCGAGCAGGTACGAAAGTAGGTCTTAGTGATCCGGTGGTTCTGTATGGAAGGGCCATCGCTCAACGGATAAAAGGTACTCTGGGGATAACAGGCTGATACCGCCCAAGAGTTCATATCGACGGCGGTGTTTGGCACCTCGATGTCGGCTCATCTCATCCTGGGGCTGAAGCAGGTCCCAAGGGTATGGCTGTTCGCCATTTAAAGAGGTACGCGAGCTGGGTTTAGAACGTCGTGAGACAGTTCGGTCCCTATCTACCGTGGGCGTTGGAAATTTGAGAGGATCTGCTCCTAGTACGAGAGGACCAGAGTGGACGAACCTCTGGTGTACCGGTTGTGACGCCAGTCGCATCGCCGGGTAGCTATGTTCGGAAGGGATAACCGCTGAAAGCATCTAAGCGGGAAGCCTACCTCAAGATTAGATTTCCCAAGGACTTTATGTCCTCTAAAGAGCCGTTGAAGACTACAACGTTGATAGGTTGGATGTGGAAGTACGGTGACGTATGAAGCTGACCAATACTAATTACTCGTGAGGCTTGACTATACAACACCCAAACAGTTGGTGTTGTGGTTCAAATCATGACAAATAACTTGATTTAGTTAGATAAAACGCTAAACTGCACAAATTAAAGCAACTCAAATAGCTGTTAATAACTTCTTTGACCAAGCAAAGGCACGCAAACAATATATGCGAATAAGACCCAAGCAAAGTCACAACAGTTGTGCTGGCGACAATAGCAAGAGTGAACCACCTGATCCCTTCCCGAACTCAGAAGTGAAACCTCTTAGCGCTGATGGTAGTGTGGGGTTACCCATGTGAGAGTAAGTCATCGCCAGCTCATTATTCTAAACACCCCCTT
>NZ_JBWYIQ010000059.1:0-5230 GCF_056779795.1 Acinetobacter sp. ANC_7682
CGAGTTCAATTAAGCCATCGATGAGTTCAGCAGGCTGACCTGCGGTACCAAACCCACCAATCATAATGGTTGAACCGTCTTTAATTTGGGATAAAGCTTCAACTAAAGACTGTGACGATTTATCGATCATCCAACAACTCCCTCTGTACAACATATTTTAATATTTGGGGAATCCACGATTAGCGCAATTTCAATCTGGACGGAGATTGAAATAAGCAACTAAATCGCTTGGATTCCGTCATTCCATTCTTGATAAATTAAAAAGCTTGAGCTACCTTGAAAAAAGGTTTTTGTACGATTTACAGATTTTTTGTTCGATGATCGAACAATATCTTGAGTATATTGCTCAAGATTCTAAATCAGCATTAATAATTCAATTTTTAAAATAGCAAGGAAAATGCTGTGTCTACAGAATCAGACTCAAGGAACAGACAACTTCAAAATCCAGATAATAAAAAGTGGATTCGTCATGAAGACTTTATTGCAGGTATCAGCAAAGGACTGGCTATCCTAGATTGTTTTGCAAATGACCGTCACCGTTTAAATGTGACCATGGCTGCAGAAAAAACAGGGTTGACTCGAGCCGCTGCAAGGCGACATTTAATGACTTTAGAATATTTAGGTTATTTAGAATTTGATGGTCATTATTATTATTTAACACCTAAAATTTTAAAATTTTCAGGTGCATATTTAAGTGGTGCACAGCTGCCTAAAATTGCTCAGCCATTGTTGAATTTACTTACTCAGCAAACCTCTCTCATTTATTCCGTGATGGTATTAGATGGCTACGAAGCTATTACGATTGCACGTAGTGCAGCGCATCAACAGACTGATCGTGTTAATCCTTATGGATTACATTTAGGTAACCGACTACCCGCTCATGCGACATCTGCAGGGAAAATTTTATTAAGTTATTTATCCAAGGAAGCACAACAAGAATGGTTGGAAAAATATCCACTCAAAGCACTCACCAAATATACGTATACCGATAATGAGAAATTTATAAAATTATTAGCAGAAGTTAGAGCTGATGAATATTGTTACTCAGCTGAAGAACATGAGTTAGGCGTACATGCTTTGGCTGTACCTATTCACAATCATCGTGCTGATGTTGTCGCAGCATTGAACATTGTGTCACCGACAGGTAAAACCAGTAAGGAATATTTAATTCAGTATATTCTGCCCTTATTACAGCAAACCTCGATTGAATTTAGACAATTTGTTTAATAAAAAAACACACCAAATTGTGGAGCAATTTGGTGTGTGCTAAAAATTAGCCAATGGATTAAGCTTGACTTCGAGGATTAACTCGCTTTTTGGAGTGGTAGTCCAACATAGTTTTCAGCAAGCGTAGTTTGCCCTGCTTCTGAACCAAGAATATAACTTAATTCAGCTTGTTTGATTTTATGCTCGAATTCGGTTTCTGTCTCAAAACGATGTAATAAATGAGTCATCCACCAAGAGAAACGCTCTGCTTTCCATACACGTTTTAAGCAATTTTCAGAATACTGCTCAATCCCCTGCTCAGAACCCGTTTGATAATATTCAATGAGAGCTTGAGAAAGATACGCAATATCAGATGCAGCGAGGTTTAAACCTTTAGCTCCTGTTGGCGGTACAATATGAGCAGCATCACCCGCCAAGAACATTTTACCAAAACGCATTGGCTCAGTGACAAAACTACGTAATGGCGCAATACTCTTCTCAATTGATGGACCAGTCACGAGCTTTTCACGGCTTTCAGGATCTAGACGATTTTTTAACTCTTCCCAAAATTGCTCATCTGACCAATTTTCAACTTTATCCGTTAACGGTACTTGTAGATAATAGCGACTTCTCGTGTTAGAACGCATACTGCATAATGCAAATCCACGATCAGATTGCACATAAATTAGTTCCTCCGCAACAGGAGGTACATCTGCCAATACCCCTAACCAGCCAAATGGATAGACTTTCTCAAAAGTTTTAATTTTGTCTTCTGGCACACTGGCACGGCACACACCATGGTACCCATCACAACCTGCGATAAAATCACATTCAACTTTAACTTGCTGACCATTATGCTCAAAAGTAACACTTGGTTGACCGTAGAAATCATGTACTTGAACGTTAGCTGATTCATAGTATGAAGTGAGTTGAGCCGCTGTGCGAGCCTGCATTAAATCTTTGGTGACTTCAGTTTGGCCATATACCGTAACTTGTTTACCACCCGTCAACTGCGTTAAATCAACACGGTGCTTTTCACCATTGGTTAGAATTTCAATACCCTGATGAGGTAACCCTTTTTCACGGAGTTGCTGATCTACACCAGCTTCAGTCAATAAATCTACTGAAACTTGCTCTAAAATCCCAGCACGGATACGACTGGCAACATATTCAGCACTACGCTGTTCAATTAAAATATGATCAATACCCGCTTTATATAGCAGTTGACCGAGTAATAAACCTGCTGGACCTGAACCAATAATCGCGACTTTGGTTTTTAAAATTTCCATATTGCAAACACCCTCAATTTTTTTCCTTTTGTAAAACCTAATGAAATTCCAACTGAGGTACTAGACTTTAGCCCTAAATACGACCGAATTTAGTGACAAATGACCGATCATCGGACAAGATATCAGAATTAAAGGGTGTAAATCAGAGCAATATCATGCGCAATGAATTGATTTCAAATGCTAGAAATAAAGAAGTAATTCAATATGATGATTATATTGCAGGCCTTGCTAAAGGTTTGAATCTATTAGAGTGCTTTGGTGTTGAACGTCAAAAATTAAATGTCACCCAAATTGCTGAACGTACAGGATTGAGTCGCAGCGCAGCACGACGATATTTAAGAACTTTAAAATTTTTAGGTTATTTAGACACAGATGAACATTTTTATTGGCTCACCTACAAAGTTTTACGCTTTTCAAGTGCTTATCTAAGCTCTGCATATTTGCCAAAAGTCGCTCAACCTATGCTGAATTTACTCAGTATCAAAACTGCACTGAGCTATTCAGTCACGGTACTCGATGAACATGAAGTAGTACCTGTTGCGAAAAGTGTTCCTCAACAGAACGAATCATCTAAAATGAGTCCGTTGGGTATTCATCTAGGCAATCGCCTTCCAGCCTACGCCACCTCAACAGGTAAAATACTACTCTCAAGATTGAGCCATGATGAACTTAATCAATGGCTTACACAATACCCACTCAAGAGATTAACGCCTTTTACCATCATAGATCATCAAAAGTTTATAAACACTATTGCAACTGTTCAAAAACAAGACTATTGCATTTCTACAGAAGAACATGAATTGGGAATTATTGCTTTAGCTGTCCCTATTCTCAACATGCAAGGTGATACTGTAGCCGCACTCAACTGTATCGGATCCAGCCACAGAATTACTGAAACATATTTAATCCAAAATATTTTGCCCCAGCTTAAACAAGTAGCTCATGATTTGCGCGCTATTTTATAAAATTCGGAATATTCGAATGAACTTTTAAGATTTTTTCCTTTTTTAACTGAGGCGTTCATTTTTTTAATCCCTAGTACTTTAGTATATTTTTCAAGTACTTCTTCGCAAATATGGATCCATTTAATCTAAAATATATCTAAGTTAATATTTTTTTGCTTGAATTTGGATCCAATAATGCTAAATTCATGCACATTGCAGACGTGTTGATTATTTCATCAATACCAGAATATGGACGGGTTCTGACTGCGATGAACACCTTAAACATTACTAGGATGACTTCTGAAGTCTGCCTACGTTTATGACATGTAATCACATGCCACACGTAGTGCTTTTCAATGAGGTCTTATTCCATGGAGAAAGTAAATGGTTCAGAACCCGCGTGAGGAAATGAATAACAAGACCATGAATGGGTTTCAGTGGTTTGTTATCGGTATCTGTATTTTATTAAATGTTATTGATGGCTTTGACGTTCTTGTCATGGCCTTTACTGCTGCATCTGTTTCTGCCGAGTGGGGACTGACTGGCGCTGAACTTGGTGCACTATTGAGTGCTGGCTTATTTGGTATGGGCGCTGGCTCACTATTTCTTGCACCTTGGGCTGACAAAATCGGTCGCCGCCCACTCATCTTACTTTGCCTACTTATCTCTGGAGTAAGTATGGTTGCAGCATCATTTGCTCAGACTGCAATGCAACTTGGCATGATGCGTTTTGTGACTGGTTTAGGCATCGGCGGTATTCTCGCAAGTAGTAATGTTATTGCAAGTGAGTACGCATCTCTGCGTTGGAGAAGTCTCGCAGTCAGCTTACAATGTACAGGTTACGCGATTGGTGCAACCGTTGGTGGGATTATTGCTATTGCACTTATCAGCAATTTCGGATGGCGTGCAGTCTTCTTAACAGGTGGTTTAGCGACTTTATTCATGTTGGTCATGTCTTATTTCACCTTACCAGAATCACTTGATTACCTTTTGGTTAAACAGCCAAAAAATGCTCTAGAACGTATTAACGTTTTAGCAAAGAAAATCAATATTACTCCATTACAGCAACTTCCTACGGTCACTATGACCAGCGAACAAGCAAAGAGTGGTTTGGCACGTTTGTTCAGCCCTAAATTGGCACTTCAAACGATTTGTATCTGGTTTAGCTTCTTCTTCGTTATGTTTGGTTTCTACTTCGTCATGAGTTGGACACCAAAAATCTTATCTGCAAATGGAATGACCACTGAACAAGGTGTAACAGCAGGTGTCCTGATTAGTGCTGGCGGTATGTTTGGTGCTGCGCTGTTAGGTCTGATTAGTTCACGTATCCGTATTTACTATGTTCAAGCAGCTTTCCTTGCCTTAACTGCAATCTTGATCTGGTTATTTGTGAACAGTACTGGTTCACTCATGATCGCATTCATTCTTGCTTTATTCCTTGGCATGATGTCAAACGGATGTGTCGCAGGTCTATATGCGATGTCTCCTGCAATCTATGATGCTGATGTTCGTGCGACTGGTGTAGGTTATGCGATTGGTTTTGGTCGTGTAGGCGGTATTTTGTCTCCACTAGTTGCAGGTGCTTTCCTCGACAGTGGTATCTCATCACTTGTACTTTACGGTTATTATGCGTTGGCATTCGTTGCAGCTATTATCATGGTATTAAGCATTTCAAAACTCAAAAATAAAGAAACTGCACATGATCCTAGACAGTATCGTGGACAACAAATCCCTCTAAATTCTTAAAATATTTCTGTTCAAAGGCTTCTGGGCTTAACCAGCCGTTTGCGG
>NZ_JBWYIQ010000060.1:0-4705 GCF_056779795.1 Acinetobacter sp. ANC_7682
AAGAAATTTAAATCCTGTGCTTGACTCTTGTGGTTAAAAACAGGACATTTTAAATGGTTTTTCGCATAGACATTTTAATTGGTGAATAACATGAACTTAACCTACAGCGTTAAAAAAGCTGAGATGCATATGCATATCAGCGTGATTTTTAGGATAGAAACAACTTGATCAAACAATCACATTCAAGGTCACATCGATATTGCCACGTGTTGCATTTGAATATGGGCAAACGATATGAGCAGCATCTACCAGCTTTTGAGCTTCCTCTTTATCCAAGCCTTTCAGATGAATATTTAAAGTGGCTGCTATTCCAAAACCAGTTGGAATAGGACCAATACTCACTTCGCCTTCAATATAAGCTTCTGGTGTGATTTTCAATTTATCGCGGTTGGCAACAAATTTCATCGCACCTAAGAAACATGCAGAATAACCAGCAGCAAATAATTGCTCTGGATTTGTTCCACCACCGGGACCACCCATTTCTTTTGGTACAGCGAGCTGAACATCTAAAATTTGATCTGATGATGTAGCACGACCATCACGCCCACCAGTAGCTTTTGCATGTGCGGTATAAACAACTTTTTCTAATGACATAATTCCTTCCAGATAGAGTATAGGTGAATATCTATACTCTCTGATTTAAAAGGAATGATAATCGGTAATTTTGTAAAGCTTGGTATTCAATTTTTATGTGTGAGCAGGTCAAAGCTGAATAAGTTTACGATGCTGAATTAATGGCATCGATTCTCTAATTTTTTTCTGTTCATCGATGTCAAAAGGAACTGTAATCATTTGAGCACCTTCTTCAGAGGTGATATCTAAAAATTGACCACGAGAATTCGCAGCACCAGAGTGACCCCAGGTTTGTCTTTTTTCACCGTGCCACCCTTGTTGAGCTGAGCCTAAAACTTGGCATTGACTGTCCATGGCACGAGCTTGTAAAAGTAATTGCCAGTGCATTTGACCTGTCGTGTAAGTAAAAGCAGAAGGTGCTGTTAAAATATTTGCACCTTGTACGCGCAGCTTTAAAGCAAGTTCAGGAAAACGAAGGTCATAGCAGACCATTAAACCAATATTGCCAAATGGAGTTTTAGCAATGACGGTTTGATCACCTGGTTCAAAAAACTTAGATTCTTGATATCCACCTACCGCATCACCGACTTGAACATCGAATAAATGAATCTTGTCATAACGTGCTTCTGTCTTTTCAGGGCTAATACAAAGACTAGTTGTTCTGACACGACCATCTGGCACAATGGTGCCGTCTGGGCGAAAAGGACAGGGGAGTGTCCCAGCAACAATCCACATTTGATATTGATGAGCAAGTTGTTCTAAACGAGATTGTATTTCTTCAAATCGTTCAGCAGTCTCACGCTGTTTGCCTGCCGCAAAACAAACGAAATTCTCCGGGAAAACGATCAAGGAGGCCCCTTGATTCTTACTTTTTGCTAACAATGATTCAATGACTTGAAAGTTATTTTCAATATCATTTTGGGAGTTCATTTGAGTGACAGAAAGTAAGGTTGTCATGAGGTTCTCCTTAAGCGCTCAGTATGCTTAAGAGAATATCAGATGCTGTGATCGATGGTATCTTGTTGTTGTTCTAATTGTTTAACCAAAGGCTCGAACATATTTTGGTTATCAGCATTTAATTTCATTAATGTACGATGAGCATCTAATACAGTTGAAAGCATTGCATTATGTGTGATGTGTTCGTCCAATAAAGCGCGCGTGCACACATTCGGATCTCCGCAATAGTTTAAAATTACGAAAACCTGACCAAGACCCATACTGTTCGCAAGTGTAGTGATATCTGGGTTAGTAGATAACATAACAGCTTGAACTTGATGCACTTGTTTGAGCTTTAATCCTAGTTTTGCGAGGATTCCAAGCACAGTACTGTCTATGAATGTAGTTTGGGTTAAATCAACAATTGCGCCTACGACGTTTTGTTGTTGTTCAATCCGAGATAATAATTTATCAAGGCTTATACAAGATTGAGCGCGCACTTCTCCAATGAGTTTGAAAATGTGCGTACCATCCAAGCTTGCATATTCAACATGACCTGTTGACATATAAATGCCATTTGCAGAAAGGATGCTAAAATTATCACATAGCGCAAGTCGATACTCAAGTAGTCTTCAGTCGTAGATCGATTTATAAACAGCTACACTATTGATTATTAACTTAATTTAGACGTTGGAAGCTGAGTATTGCAATATCATCTGCAACATGTTCAGGAACTTCGAATGATTGATTTTGCAAGTGATAGACCAATTGTGTAAATTGTTCATTCAATCCACCATCAAAAGGTTCAAGTGCACCATCTGAGCAAATAATAAAACGAGCTCCACGATTCAACGTACATTCAAACTCTTCAATTTCGAGATCTTCAGTAAGACCTAAGGGAAAGCTGCTGGTGTTGAGGATGCGAGCATCCTGATTAGGTTCAAAGATAATTGCTGGAGGGTAATGCCCTGCGCTTGACCACTTAAGCTGGTGGGTCTCTAGATTCAATGTGCCTGCAATCATTGTAATATGCTTTTCGATGTTCTCTTGTAAAAGCATGCCATTAAGTTTTTTGAGGAGTTCTCGTGGGGTTTTCGATCTACCGTGAAATGCAGCCATCCAAGAGGTAAGAAGTGAGCTTGTTACACCATGTCCAGAAACATCCGCGAGATAAAATAAGATTTCACGATCACTGAGTTTCCAATAATCATACCAATCACCAGATAAGTAAGCTGACGGTTGAAATAAAGTCTCGACTTTATAATTAAGTAGGTCGATTGGGTTGGGTAATAGTTTTTTTTGTAATTCAGCTGCAGAGGGCAGGTCGCGGCTGTCCTGATTGCGTTTGTATTTTGCTTCAATTTTAGCAATCGATTTTGCGAGATCTTTTGGAAGACGGTCCCAAATCCAGCCAGCGAGTGCGCCAAGTTCCCATGCTTGCGAGAGTTGAAGTCCCTCATCTGCATGACCTATCACGATCGTAGGGAGAGTCCATTTATATTGCAGAAAATCATTAACATCACTAATGGCAATGATGGTTGAATCGTAAAGATGAAGATCATCTATATGAATCATTTGTAAACTCGGCAGAGCCTCTAGAACGCTATCTAGAAGATGGATGTCACGAGTGGGTTGAATGAAATACATAGATGAAAGAATCAATCCTAAATGCTTTATTTATAAAACTATCTTAGACGAACTTATATCGAACGCCAAGTTAAAGTCTAAAAACAAAAGATTTAGACTTTAACTTACATATGGCTTTTATTCAGATTCGATAGATTCATCCATGAAGGATTCATCATCTGAAAAATCATCTTCAATAAATAGTCCAGAACCAGTTTCTAAACCGCGTTTTTCAGCAATAACATAGTTTTTTCGTTGTAAGTAGGCATCACGCATTGCTGCATACTTATCACCTTGCAAGACTTGTTCAATCTCTAAAAGTTGAGCACGTGTATCTAATGCGCTAAGTGCCCAGTCACTATAATAAATACGATCATGACCATCCAGTAGGTATTTTTGAGGGCGTGCTTGACTATCTACTACGCGGCCAACAGTATCACGGAAGGTGCTTGGGCCCATAAAGGGTAGAACAAGGTAAGGACCAGAAGGGACACCGTAATAGCCTAAAGTAGTTCCAAAATCCTCATCTTCCATCGGAAGAGATAAGCGACGTGCAGGATCAGCGAAACCAAGCGTTGTAATTGTATTTAATGTAAAACGACCAAACGTTTGTGCGGCACGTTTAAAGCGACCTTGAGCAACCTGATTTACAGCATTCCATGGCTCACCCAAATTGTCTCGGAAGCCACGTACTGAATCTCTAACTTGTTCTGGAATTTTATCAACGTACTGCACAGCTATAGGGCGCAAGACATTTTGATCGACAACATCATTAAATGCATAGATTTGTCTGTTTAAAGGTTGAAGTGGATCTTTTTCATTTTCAGGTAATGCTGCTGTTGCATTGACTTTGAAGTTATCAATTTTTAAATTTTTTAAATCTTTGATAGATCCATTGGTATTAACTGAATTTTCTAAAGCAGGGTTTGAGGCGTTAGCAGTATCGTTGTCTGAAGGCTGATTATTATCATTTGTGGCAGACAACTCATCAGATGTAGATAATGCAGTATCGTCAGCAACTTTATTGCCTGCAATCTCAGGTTGTTGGGCGTAAGCGGGTGCAGCTAAACCAATACTTAACATACTGACCCAAAGAAGTTGAGAGTACTGCATAAAAACATCCTAGAATAAAAGCTGAATATTAGTCTTATTAAATAAATAGTAAGTACGAACAGAATAACGCCATTATAGCGAGAGTTGAAAGCAGTTTACTAAAGTATATTTGCACAAAAAATGTGAATTAACCGTGAAAAAAGAGTGATTTTGTAGAAAATATAATCACTTGTTAAGAAAATATAATTAAATTTTACAAAAGAGGTTGCATTGGATATGAAATACTGTAGAATGCACATCCATCGGCGGTGATGTTGATTAAAACTTGTTGAAAAACAAGGATTTAGCTGAATAGGTTGGATCTAGGTTTTGAGAATGGGTTGGAAAATAAATTAACATTTCTAGTTGACTTTCTGGAAAGAAAGTGTAATATAGCCGACCTAGCTTGATGCTGACGAAGCATTAAGAAGATCATTAAGAGATTATGAAGAACAACTTGTGTGGATTTTTACTGGTT
>NZ_JBWYIQ010000061.1:0-3145 GCF_056779795.1 Acinetobacter sp. ANC_7682
GAATTAGGTCGACCACTTACCCAAGTTACGCCTTAAATTTGGCTCAATTAGGGGCGCTTTGCATTTCAAATCTTTGTGCAACAAAGCCATTAAAAAAAAATAAATGATGATTTGCATCAAGCCGCTATATTATTAGACAGTATTCCTAGTAATATTCAATCAGATCCATCACTAGAAAATAGAGAAAATATATTACTGATAGGAAAAGCACTAAGTCATATTTTTGAACTCCAAAATAATATTTATAAAATTCGACCAGATTTAAAAAATTAAAAATCAGAAATAATTGTGATTTATAGGATTTTTCTTAAGAAACATAACAGCTTATTTGATAGCACCAAGGTAATAGTCTATTTTTAGCAGTTTTTCTAAATTTAACATTATGCAGATAGTCAGAATAATACCGTTAACTCATCTAACTGAATACGTTAATTTTTTTATTTAATCCCAATATTTATAATTTGGATTTATTTATTGGATTTTAGCCTTCCCTACAGATAATTTAATCATTGTTACAAAATTTTCTGTAGCTTTCTTAAAACTTTTCATGACAAAAAAGCCCAGAATATTCTGAGCTTTTAAAAAAAATATATAAATTTAGCTATCAATTTTATCAAATTTACGGTCTCTAAGGCTCAAATTACCTCGTAGAATATCTGACAACATTCTCCAGTCTGAAATAAAGCTATACAACGGTTGTTTAAAGCTTGCAGGCTTATTTTTTTCAAAAACAAAGTGCCCCACCCACGCGCATGCATAACCTGAAACTAATCCGTAGACTAAATATTTAGCTTTACGCTGACGAATCGCTTGAGTAAAAAAATAAATACCGATTGAGCTACCTGCTGCATGTAAACGACGACTCATAATGCTGCGGTGTTCAGTCAAATAAAAACGATAAAATTCTGAGTAATTTTTGATGGGTAATTGAAATTTGGATTCTTCTTGCGATGAAGATGGCTCTACATAAGCATTCATTGTTTTGTTCCTGTCCTTTTTTTGACCACCATAATTCAAAAAATCGCACTTGAAAAGCTTATCTTACAAATATTGTGATTAATCATTCATTCAATTAAATGTAAGTGAATTGTCAAGATTGTGGTTCTAACTGAATCAGTTACAATCCCCTTTAAATTAAAAGGCAATGAAATGTCTTACTTCTATGAAAATGATTGATCAATTAGGAAAATCAGATGCTTGAAATTGAATTAAAGTTTCAGATCCCAGAAGCTCGACGGAATGCGATTTTAAAAGCAATCGATCCAAAAAAGTCTGAACTCATTCAAATGCAAGCAAAATACTATGACACTCCTGATCGCCTACTCTCTCAGCATGGGATAGCCATTCGACAACGTCTTGAAAATACCAATTGGGTTCAAACCTTAAAAGCGACGAAAAGTAATAGTCATTTACACCGTTTCGAACATAATCATGATTTAGGTAATCTTGAGGCTGCACCGAATTTGGATCTATCTATTTATTCAGATGATTCCGAAGCTTATAAGGTCTTGAATGACGCATTAAAAGGTGATTTTGACCAATTAGTCTTGCAGTTTGAAACAGACATTCAACGTACAGTCCGAGTGATTAGCTTTGAAGATACTGAAATTGAAGTGTGTCTAGATATTGGCGTTGTACGATCAGGTGATCGAGAACATGAGATTCATGAAGTAGAGTTTGAATTCAAACAAGGAAAAGTTGAAACATTACTAGCGTTTAGTTTTGAGTGGGTCAAAAAATATCAACTTTGGCTAGATGTTCGAAGTAAAGCTGAGTTTGGAAATTTATTGGTTTCAAATTTAGTTGTAAGCCCAGCGCGAACTGAAAAAGAATGGATCGTTGCAAAAAAAGAAAGCGCAGAAAAAACTATTCGAATGATGATCGGTCATCATATGCAACATTTGCTGCCGAATATTGCTGCGATTTCTGCGGAAGTGGCTGAACAGGAACACATCGAACAAGCACATATTGCTTTGAACTATTTGTTTTTAAGTCTATCTATTTTTAAAGACTGGACATCAAAGAGCACAGATAAATGGGCACATCAGTTATCTGCATTTAAAAGTCATTTTGAAAACCTAAAACATTATGAGCATATGCAACACACCTTAGGCGCTATTCTGCAAAACCCTAAAACTGCTGAAATGCTAAGTAAAGATGTGCTCTACGCCCGAGAAAAATTAAACAACTTAGTCAAATCTACCCAAAACGTTCAACACTATCTTGAACTTTTGATTTTTAGTTTAGGCAATTCCAAGAAGGTGCAAACCCAAGACCTCAAAACCTATGCTCAAAATACGCTTCAACAGCAGTATAAAGTTTTACAGGAATGTCTGAATGAAGCTGATCCTTCTAACTTTGAAAGTCTTGACCAATTGGCAATACATTTAAGTGAATTAAAATTCAGTTTCCCAGTCTTAACACAAATTTTTGATGTGAAGAATTTACAAAAATACGGCAAGGCGCTTAATGATGCACATTATGCAGCTGAACAATATCAAGTATTGTCTTCCTCATCATCCTACTTACAGCAAACAGAATTAGAAGCCAGTGACTGGTTCGCCTTAGGTTGGTTGACGGCAAAGCAAGAAATTTACGCTGAAAAACTTTTGGAAGCGACTGAACAATTCCTAGTCAGTCGAAAATTTATCAAGTCATAAAATTCAAGTCAGAACTTTTCGTCAATGAGAAGTTCTGACTTAAAAACAATCCCAAGTTTGCATCGCCATGTGTACAACACTTTCCAATTGTTCAAAAGTTGCTCCATCACGTGCTTGCAAGCTTAGCCCTTGTAAAATCGTCATATAATAATCTGTCATTGCCTGAATATTAGTTTGTGCACTAATTTCACCTGAGGCTTGGGCAGCTAATAATTTTTCAATTAAATTCGATTTAGATAGCTGTCTTTTTTCCGAAATTGATTGTTGTATTTGTTGATTTTGAATCGAACAGTTCATTGTCGACACGACCAACATACATCCTTTTGGTTTGTCTTCTTGCACCAGTCGTTTTAGATTTTCAATCAAATAGAGTTCCATGGCTAATTTTATGGAATGTGATCCTAGACAGTATCGTGGACAACAAATCCCTCTAAATTCTTAAAATATTTCTGTTCAAAGGCTTCTGGGCTTAACCAGCCGTTTGC
>NZ_JBWYIQ010000062.1:0-3075 GCF_056779795.1 Acinetobacter sp. ANC_7682
CTGATACGCTCGACTTCAGCAATATCTCTTACACCGCTTCCTCTGACCATTAAATGTAATATCTTGCCGGTAATACCTGAATTACACCCTTCCATTGGCTTTGATTACGATTTTTATCCTGCTGATGGCTGTATTCAAAAATATAAGAGAAAGTTTATTGGTATTCACGGGCGTACCCTTTGCTCTCACGGGGGGAGTCTTATTTTTATGGTTACGTGATATTCCCATCTCAATGTCTGCGGGTATTGGTTTTATCGCTTTATCAGGTG
This sequence comes from Acinetobacter sp. ANC_7682, assembly GCF_056779795.1. NCBI lineage: Bacteria > Pseudomonadati > Pseudomonadota > Gammaproteobacteria > Moraxellales > Moraxellaceae > Acinetobacter > Acinetobacter sp. ANC_7682. The sequence continues at coordinate 270 of NZ_JBWYIQ010000062.1, forward strand.
TCGCTGTTCTGAATGGACTGGTTATGTTGACCTTTATTAAGGAGCTAAGAAGTGAATACAGTTTAAAAGATGCCATTTGGCAAGGTGCAATGTTGCGATTACGTCCTGTGCTGATGACTGCTTTTGTGGCGTCTTTAGGATTTGTTCCAATGGCGCTTGCTACGGGTACGGGTGCTGAAGTACAGCGACCGCTTGCGACAGTGGTTATCGGTGGAATTATTTCATCCACCATACTGACGCTACTACTTTTACCTGTATTGTATAGGTGGATGAATCAAGCAAAAGCAGAACAATAAATTAAACAATAACATTATGTATATGAATCAGAAGCCTCACTTTATTTTAAGTGAGGCTTCTGATGAGGAGTATAAAATGGGTAGTTCGCATAATCATGATCACAGTCATGTGGAAGTCAGTAAAGACAACGCAAAGAAACTAACTTTTGCTTTAGCCTTAACCACGACATTTTTAATTATTGAAGTTGTTGCTGCATTTATTACTCAAAGTTTAGCTTTGCTGTCAGATGCTGCACATATGTTTACTGATGCTGCTGCTCTAGCCATCGCGTTGGTTGCAATTAAGATTGGTCAAAAGCCTGCAGACAATAAGCGAACTTTTGGTTACCAGCGATTTGAAATTTTGGCAGCTCTATTTAATGCGGTGATGTTATTTATCGTTGCAATTTATATTTTGATAGAAGCGATTCATCGATTAAGTAATCCTCCTGAAATTCAGAGTGTTGGAATGATGATAGTCGCCGTCATTGGCTTAATCATTAATTTAATTTCGATGAAGATTCTTTTTTCGAGTAGTAAAGATAGCCTCAATGTCAAAGGTGCATATCTAGAAGTATTAAGTGATGCACTTGGTTCTGTAGGTGTGATCATCGGTGCTGTGATTATTTATTTTACAGGCTGGGTACTTATTGACACGATTATCGCAGTCCTGATCGGATTTTGGGTCTTACCACGTGCTTGGATTCTCGCCAAGCAAAGTGTAAATATCCTACTTGAAGGTGTGCCTGATGAGATTGATATTGAAAAGCTCCGTACAGATTTATTATCGCTTGAAGGAGTTAAGGACATTCACCAATTAAAAGTTTGGGCGATCACATCAAAAAAAGTCATGCTCACAGTTCATTTGGTTGCACCGAATGTCGATCCTAAACGTTTACATCAACAAGCTTTTGAAATGTTAAGTCATGATCACCATATTACTGAAATGACCTTGCAGATAGAAGATGATGCATATCACCATGAACTAGAACATCAGCATTAAAAAAAGCCCCGAAAAGCGCTTTTTTACATATAGAGAATTTAAATTGATCTACACAGATTCAAGTGTTGCGGTTTGGGTTGAAGTGTGCAACCCATTCGTTGATGACTTACGGTATTGAGCACCACGATGATCATCTGGAAGTAATGGTCCATGACCAAACAACTTTTCTCTCAGTGTCCCCTTGGTATATTCTGTAGGGTAAACACCGCGACGTTGTAACTCAGGAACGACGTATTCGACCACGTCTTCAAAAGATTGATGTGCCAAAATATAAGCCAAATTGAATCCATCAATGCCAGTTTCATCCACCCATTCTTGAAGACGATCGGCTACTGTGCTTGGTGAGCCGACAATCACGGGGCCGTTTCCACCTACACTGGTCCATTTTGCAATTTCTTCAATGGTCCAAACTTTATCTGGATCTGCTTCTACGTAAGATTGCAACATAGACTGAATGGCATTGGTATGAATATATTCAACCTGGTCTGTAGCTTTGAATTGTGAAAAATCTACACCAGACCACCCTGAAGCGAGTGTTAATCCACCATCATAACTACCGTAAGATTGATACTCTGCAAATTTAGCCTGTGCTTTTTCATCAGTTTCATCGACCACAATCGCAAGCATCGTATAGATTAAAACAGCGTTTGGATCTTTACCTTCTTCGATAAGATTATGGCGAATTCCTTGTGCTAACTTTTTTACAGCAACTTTCGTTGGTGCAGATATAAATACGCATTCTGCATTTTGACTGGCAAATTTTTGTCCACGCTTTGATGCACCTGCTTGGTATAAAACAGGTGTGCGTTGCGGAGAAGGTTCACAGATATGAATACCTGGCACGCTAAAATATTTACCTTCATGTTGGATTGGATGAACTTTGGTGTGATCCGCAAAAATACCAGCGGCTTTGTCACGTCGTACCGCATCATTTTCCCAAGAACCTTCCCAAAGTTTATATAAAACTTCCAGATACTCATCTGCAATATCATAACGATTGTCGTGACTCACTTGGGTTTTTAAACCTAAGTTTTTAGATCCGCTTTCTAAATATGAAGTCACAATATTCCAACCCGCACGACCTTTGGTGAGATGATCCAATGTGCTCATACGTCGTGCGAAGGGATAAGGATGTTCGAATGAAATAGAGGTGGTTACACCAAAGCCTAAATGTTGGGTGACTGCTGCCATTGCTGGAACAATCTGAATTGGATCATTCACAGGAACTTGAACAGCACCATTTAAAGCATGTTGAGCCGATTGATGATACACATCATAAATACCCAAAACATCTGCAAGAAAAATACCGTCAAAAATACCTTTTTCTAATATTTTTGCTAAATCAGTCCAATATTCCAAATCTTTATATTCTGTAGAGCGATCGAGCGGATGACGCCATAAGCCTGGGGACTGATGTACAATGCAATTCATTTCAAAAGGGCTTTGTTGCACAAAGATTTGAAATGCAAAGCGCCCCTAATTGAGCCAAATTTAAGGCGTAACTTGGGTAAGTGGTCGACCTAATTCC
>NZ_JBWYIQ010000063.1:0-3000 GCF_056779795.1 Acinetobacter sp. ANC_7682
ATCTAAACTTTTAAATCAGAGTTGGATGGGCATCCAGAATGCGAATTAAAGTCGCTGCAGGACCAGTCGGATAACGACGGCCTTGTTCCCAGTTTTGTAGGGTTCTCGCGCTGATATGCAAACGTGCAGCAAACTCTGCCTGGGTTAAGCCAGTTTTCTCACGTACTTCTTTAATATCTGGCAATTCAAGCGCTGTGACTCGGCTTGCTTTTATTTCATTGCGTTTTATGGCACCAGCTTCTTTGATTGAAGCAACCAGGTCATCAAATAAGTTGTTATCCATGAAATTGCTCCTTTACTAATTGACGTAGAATCGAGGTTTCTTTGTCTGTCAGATTATCTTTCACAGACTTTGGATAAGCCACCAGGAAAAAGATCTGATCATCTTCTGTAACCCAATAATAGATCACACGGATACCGCCACTTTTGCCTTTATTGCCCTGAGCACAACGTACTTTACGAATTCCACCACCATTCTTGATTAAGTCGCCCTTATCAGGCTGTACCAAGAGATCTTGCTGGAGCTGACGATACTCTTCATCACTCACAAGCTCTTTGATTTGCTTAGTAAAAATACTGGTTTCAATGAATAACATAGGTTTAAGTACGTCAATGGCGTATAAGAATTTTAGCAGTTTTAGAATAAAAAAACGAGAGCTGTGAACTCTCGTTTCGCATAAGCAAAGGCTTACAAATATAAATATTAGGTATAAAAAACCCGCATGATAGCGAGTAGGTCCTGATATTTCATTCAGACTATAGATTTTATAAAAACTATATTTCTAGATGATTTTAAATATTTTTCCACTTAAGGTACTTTGAAAAAGCATTTCAAAACTAGGTCGAATATCTTCACCATCAACGGTGATATGTTTTATATTCAAATGAGATTGTGTGTTGGCAAACTCATGATCCACTGTGGCTTGAATAGCGTGTTTAATGCCAAACTGGTCTTTTACGCTGAGAGTCTGTTTAAACATATATATTTCCTTAAAAAAATTGCAGTGGAAATACCACATAAATTATTGATGTTTAAAAATTTATCGCTAAGCAACTTTATGATTTAATTTAAATAGCTGATTTAGAGAAGTGTAAAATGTACGGCCATCCAAATTTAAATCAACTTCGATTCCAGATTCCAGTAGAACTCTTTTACCTACTTCGATTTGTTTTAAACCTTGACGTGTATTTTGCATTTTATGTAGAGGAATTAATGAAACAATAATTTCAGTACCATTTTTAGATTTTGCAATTAAATCATTTACTTTTAACAACTTATATCCTATTTTTTAGAGATTTTTTCAATTTTGAAAACATTTTAAAGCATAAAAAAAGCACTTATGAGTGCTTTTTATTACTGCTTATTATTACTTAGATAGCAACAATATTTACAGCATTCGGTCCTTTTTGACCTTGAGCTACACTGAATTCAACTTGCTGGCCTTCAAATAAGGTCTTGAAACCTGAACTCGCGATTTCGCTGAAATGAGCAAAAACGTCTGGACCTGATTCTTGTTGAATGAAACCAAAACCTTTAGTTTCGTTAAACCACTTAACAGTACCTTTAACAACATTTGAGTTTGACATAATATATCCTACTAATTTTTAATAATTTTTTAGTCATTTTATTGACTGATTAATAACTTTGAAAATAATAAAGAATGAGACTTAAAATCTAAAAAACGAAGGATTATGACTAAAACTGCGATACTTAAGGAAGATTTACCGAAACAAGACTTTTTTTCTAGTTAAGTTAAATATACAGTAAAAATAAAAATAATCAAGTTTTTTTGATATAAATATTAATTTTTCTTATAAAATCTATATTTTTCTTTAAAAATTAATTAAATTCAATAACTTATTTATTATATTATTTAATATTTTCTTTAACATAAAATCTCTTATGCGAAATATAAATGTAACTCCAAAATAGAAATGTCCGGTTTCTTCAAAGTAAAAATATCCTTTTTTTGAAGAGTCTTTTAATTACTAAACTTAGTTAAATTTTTCGTCTAAGATTTGCTGAGCCAAGTTATTACCTCTCTTAGCTGCTTCTTTATACCAAAATAAGGCTTTATTGTAGTCTCGTTCTACACCATCACCATGAAAATATGCATATCCAATATTACTTGGTGCAGTATTATCACCTGCTTCATAAGATTTTCTAAACCATTTCATAGCTAGGTTTTTATCCTTTTTAACTCCATTTTCTCCATTGCTGTAGATCATTCCGAGTTGATTCATAGCTTCCGAATCACCTTTTTTAGCAGCCTTGTCATACCAATATATTGCTAAATTATTATCATTAAAGCTAATTGAATATATTGAGCCGATCTTCCGTAAAGCCTCCGTACTACCTCGTTTTGCGGCTTCTTTATACCAATAAAGTGCCTCTTCATTACTTTCAGCAACTTCCTTACCATACCAGTACATTTGACCCAATTTTAGCTGTGCATTAACATCTCCCATATTCGCTAAAACAAGAGTCTCTCTTACCGTATTCGCATAGACATTTGATACTATAAGTAGAAAAAATAATATTGTGCTTAATAGAAAGTTTTTTAGAAATTTAGGCATATGTATTATTCAATTTATCGTAAAATATCAAAAAAAACTCTTACACGGCTGAATAATGAAATCAACAAAAATTTTCTTCTCTATCTTCTTATTCGTTATTTCTAATACGATAAATGCTCAAACGCCTTCTAATAAAGAGATAGATCAATTAATCCTCCAACATAATGCAAGATCTTTAAAGTTTTTTAATGAATACCTTCATTTAAAAAAAACACAAGAAAATCATAATATTTTAATAGAAAAGCTTTGTAGATCTCAGGAAGCTGTAAATGACGTTATGTATAACTCTATTAAATATCCCAACTTAGAGAATTCAGCTTTTTATTTACAGAAATCTAAAGAGCTTAACTATCTCCTAGATGAAGAATTTAAAGACTTAGGAGCAACAGAAACTTCTTGCTACCAATATATGTTTAATAACTA
>NZ_JBWYIQ010000064.1:0-2691 GCF_056779795.1 Acinetobacter sp. ANC_7682
CAAGGGGGTGTTTTTTTATATCAAAAAATTGAATTTGAAAATAATTAAACCCTTGTAATTAAATAAGAAGCTCCATTCAGTTAATTTATGCTAAACAATAAATGCCTGAGTGATAAGGCTAATATCATAAAAACAACCCAACTAATTAGTTGAAAAGCTAAATAATAAACAATAATGAATGGTTCAAAAAATGAATGATTTACAATGAAATTTTTATTTACAAAGAGCATCAAAGTTGACTATTAAATAAAATGCCAATCCTAATTTGCAGATTGAGTATTAAAAATCAAGATTTCAGTCAAAAGGTTATATAAGAATTCATTCTTAGTAACTAAGAATAAATATAAAACTCTTAAAACTTGAATTTTCATGATTTTTTATGCCAATTGAATTATTAATCAATCTATTAAATGAATAATCCACTAGAAAGTTGTATAGACAAAAAACCTGATTTATTGCATTTATATAAAATATGAATCCAGGTTCATTATTTTAAAAATACTCACAATTGGAGGTGAGATAAAAATGACAGCGCAGACAATGAATGTGAATGCTGTAATTGATAATGCAAAATTTAAACCCTTTCATTTATCAATCGTATTATGGTGTTTATTTATCGTAATTTTTGACGGTTATGATTTAGCAATTAATGGCGTGACGTTGCCACTTCTTATGCAAGAATGGGGTATGACTTCTGTCCAAGCTGGGTTATTAGCGAGCACAGCGCTAGCGGGAATGATGTTTGGTGCGATGCTTTTTGGTATGTTGGCAGATAAAATTGGTCGAAAAAAAGTTATTTTAATTTGTGTAACCTTGTTCAGTGGTTTTACTTTTTTAGGAGGATTCGCAAGTAATCCAACAGAATTTGGAATTTTAAGATTTATTGCTGGACTTGGTATAGGCGGTGTTTTGCCAAATTTAGTAACTTTAACTTCTGAATATGCACCACAAAAATTGAGAAGTACCTTAGTTACGATTATGTTTAGTGGCTATGCAGTTGGCGGAATTATGGCGGCTTTATTGGGTGTAAAATTTACACCTGTATTTGGTTGGCAGATTATGTTCTTTATTGCAGGAATTCCATTATTAGTATTACCGTTTATATGGAAGTATATGCCTGAATCACTAACATTTTTAGTGAAACAAAAAAATTATGAACCTGCCTCAGGAATTATTAATAAGATCAACGCAGATTTAAATGTTAATTCTACAACTCATTTGGTTCTAAACGAAATTAAACTACCTGATGCATCGGTTAAATCTCTTTTTACTGATAATAGAGCGACAACGACGTTGTTATTTTGGTGCTGCTTTTTTATGTGTCTTTTAATGACATACGCATTAGGAAGTTGGTTACCAAAGTTAATGATGGCTGCAGGTTATTCTTTAGGAAGTAGTTTAACGTTTTTACTTTCATTAAATATTGGCGCTGTCATCGGTACTATTGGTGGTGGAATTCTAGCAGACAAATTTCATCTCAAACCTGTAGTGATTTCGATGTTTGTAATTGGAGCTTTTGCTTTATTTGGATTAAGTTTCAATTCGCCGCCAATGGTTATTTATTTACTTGTGGCATTGGCTGGTGCAGCATCAATTGGTACAAGTATTTTAATATATAGCTATGTAGCGCAATCTTATCCAATTGCTGTACGTTCAACTGGGATTGGTTGGGCTTCAGCAGTAGGGCGTATAGGTGCAATTGTCGGCCCCATTGTCATTGGTATTCTTTTAGGAATGGAATTGCCGCACAAATGGAATTTCATTGCCGTTGCTATACCAGCAGTAATTGGTGCAATAGCCGTATTATGTATTAAAAGGACAAAAGTGATTGAAACAGTTCCTGAAAAAATAAAAATCGCATCTTCAATTACACAGTAGAATAAAAGCCTCATAAGAGGCTTTTTTTATAAATGTGATTTTAAAATTTTTTGATGCTCTTTAACCTGTTTGGCATAACGTTTACCTTGTTTTTTCATTTTTCGATTTGTGTTGTATCCAGTAGGTCCAACGTTGTAATAGGCCAGTGCTTTTTTCCAGCTACCCGCAGATTGATTATATTTTGATAGGATAAAAGTCCCACAATGTATATTAATATTTTCTTGAAAAAGGTCACCTGGACAAGATTGTTGCCAATATCTAGGGATAATTTGGGTAAGACCTACAGCACCTGCTGGTGATACTGCATAATTTCGATAACTCGATTCTTGTCGAATAAGAGCGGCCATTAACAGGGGGTCGACATCAAATTGTTGCGCACTTTGCACAATTAGTGGTGAAACCCTATTTGCGGTGTCTGGGTGTACAGAGTATGCCTTTTGAATACCTGTTGAAAGTTTTACGGCGCGTTTTTGTACTGAACCACCACCTAAAGATGAGCAACCGACAAACACGATACACGATGATAGAACTAAACTATATTTAAGGAAAGTAAAGGATGGGGGAGGTGATTGTAAACGTTGTAAAAAAAGCAAAATAGTAACCGTACAAATTCAATTTGCAAAAATCATAAGTAAGCTGGTGATTGGGGTCAAGCCCTAGATAAATTGTAGTGTTGTAGTTTTGCAATATATTGATGAGTAAGATAAATAGATCAGAAAAACTCTCTGTACACGACAAAAATAGATAACTCATTGAAATAATGTCACAATAATTGTTTTCTAACGACGAATACTATGACACATCTCAATGAGT
>NZ_JBWYIQ010000065.1:0-2510 GCF_056779795.1 Acinetobacter sp. ANC_7682
TGGTTGTGCGGTAGATTTTGTGTGCAGGCTTCTTCATTTGAAAATTATATCGCTGAAAAACCCTTTACAGATAGGTTTGTGCAACAAAGCCCTCGAGATGTTAAAGCGGTTGATGCTAATAATATAAGTATTGGTAAGGGTGAAATTAATGTTGCGAAATTAAATAATAATATCAAACCAAAAAAAGTTTTTAGTGGGGATGAATCACTAGACCTATTTTTATATAAAATCCCTATGAAAAAAAGTAAAGGATATTTTATATATAATATCGATAATAATAAAATTGAGTCTATCTCAATTGAAAGCTTTGATCACATTTCCTGTAATTTGGAATGATTTTAAGTTGAGTCAAAATTTTCAAATCTAGTTTTAAATTTTAGAAATTAAAAATGAAATACTTTTTTAAAGTTAAATCTTAATAAAGCCGACTCTCGTCGGCTTTCTATTGTTTAATCTTCCAATACCTTTTCTAGCAACTCTTCACTTGGGGCGAAATAATAAGCTCCATCTAAAGGCGCAACAAAGTGCAATAAGCGGTCATGAATACCATCGCCACTAGTTCCAAACATACGTGTCAGCATGCGATCAATACGTGTTAAATCTTTCGTATAAGCGATAAAATACAAACCTTGATCACCACGTCCATCGCCATACGGCAAAGAGTGGCGAAGAATTTCGAGCTCCTCACCTTCATCATCTTCAACAACGGTTCGAGCCACATGTGCATTGTCAGGTTTAACATCATCATCAAGCTCAATGCTTTCGAGTTTGGTGCGCCCAATCACTTGCTCTTGTGCATCAACTTTAAGTTTTTTCCATTTATCTAAATCATGACGATAACGTTGAGCAAAAACGAATGAGCCATCAGTGAAAATTCCTGCATCTTCACCCAGTAAAGCTGTTTCAGCACGATCATCTGGAAATTGAGGGTTTTCGGTGCCATCAATAAAACCAGTTAAATCTCGACCATCAAAATTTCGGAAGCACACGCGCTCATCTAAAACCTCAACCAAATCCTGAATTCCTTCAAAAAAAGCTTGGCTTAAGGCAAAGCAAATATCAGTACGCTGTGCTGCGATATGGATTAAAACATCAGCAGGGACCACAGGCATGGTGAAAGAGCCTTGAATTGGTTCAAGCTGTTTAAAACCTTCTGGTTGGTGAGGGTAGAGTTGTGACCAAAGTTCTGGTCCAAAAGCCACCGCAGTTTTAATTTGAGCATGAGGATGTTGAGTAATTAAGCGATCACGAGTCGTAAAGAGATCTTCAAGTTTTTCTTTTAGTTGATCTATTGATAAATCTTTTAAACGCAAAGTGATAAAGCGAGCATGATCTGAGGGTAATGGTAAGATTACGGATTGGGAAGTCATTCATGGCTCCTGAAATTATAATATCCTAATTTTGCTGATCACATTGTGCCTGATCATCATGGTGCTGAACAGACAGACGTTTAAAAAAACATTCAAATTTTAAATCTTAAAAAAGTCGAATTGTCATATAATCTCATCAAAATAAATCTCCCAAATCGTTATGTCTTATCAAATGTGGTTTGCCTACATGCTTGCATGTTGGGTTATTAGTATTTCGCCTGGTGCAGGTGCTATTGCATCTATGTCTAGTGGTTTGAATTATGGATTCAAACGAGGCTATTGGAATGCAATTGGTCTGCAACTTGCACTTTTGGTTCAAATTGGAGTTGTCGCTGCGGGAGCAGGCGTACTATTTGCTACGACACCTTTGGCATTTTTGATCGTCAAATGGTTTGGGGTTGGGTATTTATTATATTTGGCATATTTACAGTGGAAAGCCCCAGTGCAGTCCATCGAAATTCAGACTGATTTAAAGCAAAAGTCAGCGATGAAGCTAGTAATCAGCGGTTTCTTTGTCAATATGAGTAATCCAAAAGCAATTGTCTTCTTATTGGCAGTGTTGCCACAGTTTCTGGATCTTTCAAAGCCTCAATGGCCACAATACCTCATCATGGCTTGTACGATGATTGTTATCGATCTTATCGTTATGGCTGGATATACAGGTCTTGCAGCGAAGGTATTGCGTTTACTTAAATCACCTCGTCAACAAAAAGTGATGAATCGTACCTTTGCAGGTTTATTTGCAGGTGCTGCTTTTTTATTGAGTTTAGTGCATCAATAAGACACAATAAAATAACGAGTGAGGGTTATTTTATTGAAAATTATAATATTAATTTTGACTATTCTGTTGGGGCTCGGTTTAATTTCAACTCCCTATATCTGGGCGTATTTTTATTTACAGCCTGAAAGTGTGTGGGAATGGATCAAGTTTGTGATGTGGGGCGCGGGTGTTGGCATATGCGCCACATTTGGTCTTACAGTGATTTTAATTTTGATCACCACCCTTATAAAAAAAATGATTGTGGATGATACTTCGCAATATAAGATTTTTGGTGGTGTTTCAAAAAGTATGCTGGCGTTAAACAAATCCGTTATTAAGGTAAAAGAAAGTCAAATCAAAGGCTTTAAAATGATTTTCGA
>NZ_JBWYIQ010000066.1:0-2105 GCF_056779795.1 Acinetobacter sp. ANC_7682
AAAGATTTTTTCCATTTCTTCTTCAAAAATGGCTGAATCTTTATACAGCGAAGTATGTACACGGTCACTTTGAACCAGTTCGTTGTAATCAATTTCGATATTTTTAATTTGGATTGCATTATCCATAATTTGCCCTCATTACTATCTTTAAAAGATCATGTTTCTTACTAATAAATTACCTGTTTATAACCTATATTAATTAATCAACTAAGACTATTTTCTAGTTGAAGATTTAATATTAAATTCAATTAATTAGAGTATTAAATTGAATTTATAATCGAAATAACTCATTCATTTTTAAAGCCTTGAATTTAAACGACTCCCCATAGTCTTAAAGTTCTTGTATCCAGTCTTACAAACCACCTAGATTACGAGAATAGAAAGTAAGTTCTAAGTTGCCTAAATTCTGAATAAGACTTGTGGAGACATAGTTACTTGTCTATTACCATCTGCTTCTTAAACTGATGTGATTTATTTGGATCAAAGATTTTTGCAATTAGGCATAATTTTTCATCTTTGTTATGCCCTGAAACTAGATGCAAACCAACCGGTGTGCCTAACTCCGTTTCTAGAGGCAGGGTAATCGCCGGATGACCAGAAACGTTAAATGGTCGTACTAATGCAGTTAAATTTAATAGCTTAAGCGGATCATTTATTTCACTTAGTAGTGGCGGCGCTGTAGGCAATGTAGGTAGTAACAAAGCATCGTATTTCTTCAGCAATAGATCTAGTTCAGCTTTAAATAAATGCTGCACATCTTGTGCTTTTTCATATTGTTCAATGGTAATTTGAGATGCTGCTAATAATCTTTTTCGAATGTCTGTACCCAATTTACCTGTGGTTAGCAAATGTGAAAATGAATGCCAATTTTCATAGCTGATTAAAGTCATACCTGCCTCATATGCAGCATTAAAATGACTCAGCTCCATCTCTTCAAAGTGAATGTCATTGATCTGAGAAACATGTCTATTAATGCACTCCCAAACCAGGTCATCCGCATCGACACGTAAAATACCAACTCTAGGTATATGCACTTGATTATGCTGAACCTTAGAAAGGTCAAAGGTTGGGTCAATAATTTGCATAGCTTGAATAAGCATATTCATATTATTAGCAAAAGGCCCAACACAATCTAAGCTAGAATATTGCGGTAATACGCCTTTGCGGCTTATTCGTGCATATGTTGGTTTAAGACCATAAACCCCACAATAAGCCGCTGGTAATCGAATAAATCTGCCAGTATCTGTTCCTATTGAAAAGTCACAAATTTTCTCTGCAACAGCTGTGGCAGATCCACTAGAAGAACCTCCAGGAATTAAATGGAGATATTTAGGATTTATCGGACTACCTGTATACTCATTTAAACCTGTAATACCAAATGCCAGTTCATGTAAATTAGCTTTACCTATAATTTCACAGTCATGTTCTAAAATATTTTCTACTACATCAGCGTGCTTTATTGCTGCAGATATATTTGCTAAAGTCGGACTAGCAGCACATGTAGGATATTTCTGAATATCAATTGTGTCTTTAATGACGACTTTTATTTCTCCAATCCCTAAATGAAGATTTTGAACCAAAGATGTCATATTTTCTCAACCTATGATGTACGATTTCAGATCACTACAGACCTAAACTTGACTTTCTATAAGTTATATACATGCCCTTCGATTATCACAAATTAGTGATGCTTATATATGTCCAAATACTATTAGCGATATAAATTTAATACTGATCAAATTAAGGAATATTGAAATACCCAAGAAAACTAGGAATCATACTTTTAGATTAGTTTTACTGGACTGCTTACAAATCCTGTAAATCACGAGTGGATGTAGTACAACAAGCTCTGAAAACACTTTTAAAGAATAGACGATATTTGTCTAGGAGAGTGGTGGCAGTCCAGTGAGACTTGATCTGACAGGCACAATAAAAATGGCTAACTGCCAGATCAAGTTTTATCTAGTACACTTCATGCATATTTAAATACAGTCCAATAACTTTATATTCACTTTGGCTTTGTTGCATAAAGGTTTGAAAGGCTGAGTTCCCTTAAGCTACTCAAATTTAAGAGACAACTTGGGTATGAGGGCGACCTAATTCTG
>NZ_JBWYIQ010000067.1:0-1712 GCF_056779795.1 Acinetobacter sp. ANC_7682
TGATTACAACGAACTGGTTCAAAGTGACCGTGTACATACTTCGCTGTATAAAGATTCAGCCATTTTTGAAGAAGAAATGGAAAAAATCTTTTACAACACTTGGGTATGGGTTGCACATGCAAGTGAACTTCCTGAAGCAGGAAGCTATAAAACGATTAATGTAGGTTTACAGCCTGTTGTCGTAGTACGTGACCGTAAGAAAAAAGTTCATGTACTTTTAAACCGTTGCCGTCACCGTGCCGCGACAGTATGTGAACATAAAAAAGGCAAAACCAACAGTTTCGTTTGTCCGTATCACGGTTGGAGCTATGCATTAGATGGCACATTGCGCGGCGTACCATCTCCAGAAAGTTATGGCGAATGCTTAGACAAATCTGAACTCCCTATGGTGAGTTTACGTGTCGAAGAATATAACGGCATGATCTTCGCTACATTTAAACAAGACATTGAGCCGCTTGTAGATTTCCTTGGTCCTGCTAAAAAGTGGATTGATCTGTTCATGAAACAGGGTGCAGGCTACCCAGTTAAAGTCTTAGGCGAACATCGCTTTACCTTCCCAGGTAACTGGAAGATTCAGTTAGAAAATACAACGGATGCTTACCATTTCCCATTGGTACACAAATCATTCCTGAGCTCTGTTGACGAAAAAACTGAAGAACTTTTCAACTTCGAAAATCAGCCTGGTTATGTTGAAGATCTTGGAAATGGTCACAGTGTCATGGTCATGATTCCTGAACTGATCGATCTCGAAGAAGAACTAATGGAACGTCCAATTCAAGAGCGTTTCGAAGAGCTGGCACAAGCACTTCGTGATGAAGGACATGAAGAACTTGAAGTACGACGTATCTGCCGAGCTGTAGGTGGTACGGGCTTTAACCTTAACATCTTCCCGAATATCGCATGTTCAATGGCATTTTTCCGTGTTATGCAGCCTTTAGCAGTCGATAAAACTGAAATTCATCACTCTGTTATTACGATGGATGGTGGACCTCAAATTGCCAACCAATATCGCTTACGTCTACACGAACACTTCCAAGGACCGTTTGGCTTTGGTACGCCAGATGATGCCGAGGCTTGGGAACGTGTACAAAAAGGCTCCAATGCAGGCAATGATCTTTGGATCATGCTACATCGCGGATTACCCGGTGAAGTTAAAACCGAAGATGGTCTGAAAAGTGATGTAAGTGCTGAAACAGGTATGCGCGCTGCTTATCAGCAGTGGAAAAAGATTATGACGGCTTAAGGGGAATGCAATGAAAATCGACGTAAATTTAGTAAATGAAGTAACCGCATTTATCTGGGCAGAAGCGGATATGCTTGACCATTCGGATTACCGAACTTGGTTAGCATTATGGGAAGAGCAAGGTCAGTACATTATTCCAATCGACCCAGCCTTAACCGATTATGAAAATCACCTGAACTATGCATATGACAATCATCATATGCGTCAGCTGCGTGTTGAACGTTTAGAAAATGGAGAAGCAATTTCAACTTCTCCCAAAGCGAATACAGTACGTAGTTTATCACGTGTACGAATTCTTCAAGATCAAGACGGAGAGATCGTATTACGCTGTGCACAGAATTTACGTGAATTCCGTAAAGAAAACTTGCGCCATTACACAGCAGATGTGATTTACCACTTGGTACGTGATGAAGAAAATGGCTTCAAGATTCGTCGCAAGGTGATTAACCTCATTAATTCAACCGATACC
>NZ_JBWYIQ010000068.1:0-1336 GCF_056779795.1 Acinetobacter sp. ANC_7682
TGAGACTGTAAATTAAATTGTGTAATTGCCTGAATTTGCTATGTTCATATTCACAACGGAGTCAGGCAACATGATGAACGAACAAAAACTAAAAGACCTTGCAGCAGAATTTGCTAAAGGAATCAAAACAGAAGACGATCTCAATCAATTCACCCGATTGTTGACTAAACTCACTGTTGAAACGGCTCTCAATGCCGAACTTACCGAACATCTCGGACATGAAAAGAATGCTCGTAAGAACGGTTCAAATGCTCGTAACGGTTATTCCAGTAAGACCGTGCTGAGCGATGATGGTGAGATTGAGATCACCACACCACGAGATCGTGATGGCACATTTGAGCCACAGCTAATTAAAAAGAATGAGAAGCACTGCTTCGCAAGGCGTATCACGCAAATGGATAGCCAAATTCTATCCCTTTATGCCAAAGGCATGACTACCCGTGAAATCGTGGCTACTTTCAAAGAAATGTACGATGCTGATGTATCGCCAACGCTTATTTCCAAGGTGACTGATGCTGTTAAGGAGCAAGTCGCTGAATGGCAAAACCGTCCGCTGGATGCACTCTATCCCATCGTCTATATGGACTGTATTGTAGTTAAAGTCCGTCATAATGGCAGTGTTATCAACAAGGCTGTATTCCTTGCCTTAGGCATTAATCTTGATGGACAGAAAGAACTGCTCGGCATGTGGATGGCTGAGAATGAAGGTGCAAAGTTCTGGCTGAATGTCCTGACTGAGCTTAAAAACCGAGGGTTGCAGGATATTCTGATCGCCTGTGTGGATGGACTAAAAGGCTTTCCTGATGCCATTAACAGCGTATACCCGCAAACCCATATCCAGCTGTGCATTATCCATATGCTGCGTAACAGCTTGAAATACGTATCATGGAAAGATTACAAGGCCGTCACTCAGGATTTAAAAGCCGTTTATCAGTCACCTACTGAAGAGGCAGCCTTGATGGCCTTGGATCAATTCGCCCAAACATGGGATGACAAGTACCCACAGATCAGCAAAAGCTGGCGTACACACTGGGAGAATCTAAATACCTTCTTTGCTTATCCAGCCGAGATACGCAAAGCCATCTATACCACCAATGCGATCGAATCATTAAACAGCGTAATACGTCAGGCGATCAAAAAGCGTAAAGTCTTTCCAACGGATGATTCTGTACGTAAAGTGATTTACCTGGCAATTGATGCAGCGTCTAAAAAGTGGAATATGCCTATTCGCGACTGGCGTTTAGCCATGAGCCGCTTTATTATTGAATTCGGTGACCGCTTAAGCAATCACCTTTAAATTTATGAAAAGCAATTACACAAAATTATTTACAGGCTC
>NZ_JBWYIQ010000069.1:0-1238 GCF_056779795.1 Acinetobacter sp. ANC_7682
TGATCCTAGACAGTATCGTGGACAACAAATCCCTCTAAATTCTTAAAATATTTCTGTTCAAAGGCTTCTGGGCTTAACCAGCCGTTTGCGGAATGCCTTCTGACCCGATTGTAATAAATCTCAATATAGTCAAACAAGACTGTATTCGCTTCTTTTCGAGTGGCAAACACACTGCCATGGACCACATGACCTTTCAATGTATGAAAGAAGCTTTCGGTCACTGCATTATCCCAACAGTTTCCCCTGCGTGACATACTTTGAACGCAGTTATTCGTCAATAATAGCGCCCTAAAATCACGACTACAGTACTGTGAGCCTTGGTCCGAATGCACCATGACACCCATTGGATACCCCTGACGAGCCATTGCATAATGAAACGCATCACACACCAATTGACGGTCTATTCGATGGCTGGTTTGCCAACCGACAATACGACGGCTGAATAGATCCAGCATCACACACAAATACAGCCAACCTTGCTTAGTACGGATATAGGTAATATCCGTTGTCCAGATCTTATTGGGTTCATTGACCGTAAATTGACGATCCAACAAGTTAGGCGCTGTAGGCAAACGATGGTTTGAATCAGTCGTATACTTGTATTTACGTGCAATCCTGCTACGTAAACCAAGCTTTTTAAGCATTCTTCCAACGGTTCGTTCGCTCATGCTGTAACCTAAATCATGCATGTCATGTACCAATGAAGGTGCACCCAATCGTGCATGATGCTGCCAATATACGGCTTTTAAATCATTATATTTCTGCGCTGGATTGGCCTGGCGTTTTCGCCAGGCATAATAGCCTGAAGTGCTGACACCCAGGCATTGACAGGCAGAAGATACAGTGACTTCATTCACATCCAGATCTTGAATTACCGTGTACTTTTCTTGGCATGATCTGTCAGAAAGTACACATGCGCTTTTTTTAAGATGTCATTGGCTTCCCTGAGCTGTTTGACTTCTTTCTCTAATTCTAAGATCCGCTGTTGTTCTGGTGAAAGTTGACGTTTGCTTGAACCTACTGGATTGGCTTCACGAATCCATTTGTCTAAAGTTGAATAACCCACACCTAATTTCTGGGCGATTGCAGCTATAGGTTCGTGGGAGTTTGAAAGTGCATAATCAATCGCTTGCTGTTTAAATTCAGGACTAAAACGTTTAGCCATTTCTTGAATCTCCAAAGATTAAAGTTACGTTATCTTTAGAGGGACGTGCTGTCCATTATTTTGGCTAGGATCA
>NZ_JBWYIQ010000070.1:0-1212 GCF_056779795.1 Acinetobacter sp. ANC_7682
TAGAAGCGTTAACTAAGTTAAAACCTGTTGTAAAAGCAGACGGTACAGTAACCGCAGGTAATGCATCAGGCATTAACGATGGTGCTGCTGCGATTCTGATTGCGTCTGATGCAGCTGTAGATAAATATGGTTTAAAACCTCGTGCCAAAGTGATTGGTGCAACCACCGTTGGGGTTGAACCTCGCATTATGGGCTTTGGTCCTGCACCTGCGATTAAAAAACTGTTAGCACAAACCGGTTTAACACTAGAGCAAATGGATGTGATTGAGCTGAACGAAGCGTTTGCAGCACAAGCATTGGCGTGTACACGTGACCTAGGTTTAGCCGATGATGATGCACGTGTAAACCCAAATGGTGGTGCAATTGCATTAGGTCATCCATTGGGTGCATCAGGTGCGCGTTTGGTGACGACTGCACTGAATCAACTTGAAGCAACTGGTGGCAAATATGCATTGTGCTCTATGTGTATCGGTGTGGGTCAAGGCATCGCTTTAATTATCGAACGTGTTTAACTATTAAAAACCCCCTCCCTTTTCTCAAGGGAGGTCGGGAGGGATTCTATGCCTACTTTTTCTTCAAATGATGCGCAAATCAATTATCAAACTTTTGGTGATTCAAGCAAGCCTGCTCTTGTTTTCTCTAACTCTTTAGGGACAAATTTCAGCATGTGGCAATCACAAATTGAGTTTTTTAAAGCTTCTCATTATGTGATTTGTTATGACACACGTGGTCATGGTGCATCGGACGCGCCTCAAGGTCCATATACCATTGATCAACTTGGTCAAGATGTGGTGAATTTACTCGACCATTTGAATGTTGAAAAAGCTGCATTCTGTGGTATTTCGATGGGTGGTTTGACAGGCCAATGGTTAGCGATCAATCATCCTCAACGCTTTAGTCATGTGATTGTGTGTAATACCGCCGCTAAAATTGGCAATGAAAATGCTTGGAATGATCGTGCCGTATTGGTTCGTGAACAAGGTTTAGCACCGATTGCATCAACGGCTGCAGGTCGTTGGTTTACAGATCCCTTTATCCAAAGCAACCCAGCAGTGATTGAAAAACTTTCAAACGACTTAGGAGCTGGCAGCCCTGAAGGTTATGCAAGCTGCTGTGAAGCTTTGGCTAAGGCGGATGTGCGTGAACAACTCAAACAGATTTCGATTCCTGTATTGATTATTACAGGTCAACAAGACCCTGTGACCACTGTGG
>NZ_JBWYIQ010000071.1:0-1180 GCF_056779795.1 Acinetobacter sp. ANC_7682
CTCTGTACACGACAAATTTCACAGAACCCTTATCCTATCAGGATTCTGCTTTCTTAAAATTGCCAAAATTTCCTTAAACTCTTCTTTTTTCCCAAAACCAATTAAACGCTGAATCGCCATTTGAACATAGTCTAAACCATAGCGAAATAAACTCATTGAGAGTCGTCCATGCTTCTTTATTTTTATCGCTTTTTTTTGATTATGTTGCCATTCACCCGTTAAGTAACACCAACAGAAGCTTATAGCTAACACCGCAATCAATTTTTTCACTCGTCTAGGGTCTGTCAAGCGCGTATTTTCAAGATTAAACCCGCGTCCTTTGAGACAACTGAATAAGGTTTCAATTTCCCAGCGTAATGCATAATCCTGAATAGCATTGGCATTAAACTGAGGAGAAACGACGAGTAAAAGCTCTCCATTTTCTAACTGTAGTGCACTTATATATAGTTTCACCCGACCAACCAAAATCCGTCGTTTACGACATTCAATTTGACCAACTTTAAGATGGCGAAATAAATCACTAATTTTATGATTCTTTCCTAAATGATTGGTGACAATGAAGTTTTTTTAACACGAATGCAGAAGTTGATGTCTTGTTCAATTAACCATGTAAACCACTGCTCACCGATAAACTCTCTGTCTGCGAACACATTCACAATACGGTCTTTACCAAAAATGGCTATAAAGCGTTGAATCAAAGCAATACGCTCTTTCGTATCTGAATTTCCACGTTTATTAAGCAATGTCCAAAGGATAGGTATCGCTATTCCACGATAAACGATTGCGAGCATCAGGATATTAATATTTCGTTTTCCCCATTTCCAATTGGTTCTATCTAAAGTCAGTTGCACTTGGTCGAATGAAAACATATTGAAAATCAACTGAGAAATTTGACGATAATCAAAATACTGACCTGCAAAGAAGCGCTGCATACGTCGATAAAATGATTGTGGTAAACACTTGATGGGCAAGGCTTTAGATGCAGAAGAAAGATTACATGTTTGCTTTAAAATAATCACAAGCATGATGAGCGCAAAGCACTTTAAATGTGACTTGTTCCATTTTAGAGATTTGTTTAAGATAAGATATAACTCATTGAGATGTGTCATAGTATTCGTCGTTAGAAAACAATTATTGTGACATTATTTCAATGAGTTATCTATTTTTGTCGTGTACAGAG
>NZ_JBWYIQ010000072.1:0-1131 GCF_056779795.1 Acinetobacter sp. ANC_7682
CTGAAAATGGTGATCTTGCAAACTGGCATACCGGTGCACCTGATGCCATCCCTGCTGTGGGTGGTGCAATGGACTTAGCCGTGGGTGCGAAAAAAGTCTTTATTACCACCGATCATGTCACTAAAAAAGGCGAACCTAAAATCGTTGCTGAGCTGACTTATCCTGCGACAGGCTTAAAGTGTGTAGATCGTATCTATACTGACCTTTGTGTGATTGATGTAACACCTGAAGGCATGAAAGTGATTGAGAAAGTTGAAGGCTTATCTTTTGAAGAACTTCAATCGATGACGGGTGCCAAACTCATTGATGCCACTCAGGCTTAAGACTGGTTTTAGGATCTTACACTATGAAAAACGCATACATCATTGATGCCATCCGTACGCCTTTTGGTCGTTATGCCGGTGGTTTAGCGCCTGTCCGTGCGGATGACTTAGGTGCAGTGCCATTAAAAGCATTAATGGAACGTAACCCTTCTGTGGATTGGAATGTCGTCGATGACGTTTTATTTGGCTGTGCCAACCAAGCCGGTGAAGATAATCGTAACGTCGGTCGTATGTCGGCGCTTTTAGCAGGTATTCCTTATACAGTACCTGCAACCACAGTCAACCGTTTATGTGGTTCATCACTCGATACCGTAGCAATGGCCGCGCGTGCCATTAAAGCAGGCGAAGCTGACGTGATTGTGGCAGGTGGTGTTGAATCCATGTCACGTGCCCCATTTGTGATGGGTAAATCTGAGAGTGCATTTGGTCGTAGTCAAAAGATTGAAGACACTACCATGGGCTGGCGTTTTATCAACCCGAAGCTTAAAGAAATGTATGGTGTTGAAACCATGCCGCAAACGGCCGAAAACGTGGCTGAACAGTTCAACATTAGCCGCGCTGATCAAGACCAATTTGCTTTAACCAGCCAACAACGTACGGCTGCAGCGCAAGCACGTGGTTTCTTTGATCAAGAAATCGTGCCTGTGACTATTCCACAGCGTAAAGGTGATGCGGTTGTGGTGGCAAAAGATGAACATCCTCGTGCATCAACCACTTTAGAAGCGTTAACTAAGTTAAAACCTGTTGTAAAAGCAGACGGTACAGTAACCGCAGGTAATGCATCAGGCATTAACGATGGTGCTGCTGC
>NZ_JBWYIQ010000073.1:0-1039 GCF_056779795.1 Acinetobacter sp. ANC_7682
GGCTTTGTTGCACAAACCTAGCATCAAAAGCTTATTCAGCAATATAATTTCAAAATGAATAAGCCTGCCTCTAAAATCTACCGTACAACCAATTGGTCATCCTATAACCGAGCCTTAATTAACCGAGGTAATATTTCCATTTGGTTTGATCCAAAGACTCAGTGGTATGCACAATCACAAGGCAAGCAAGGTCGAAATCAAACCTACTCCGATACAGCGATTCAATGCTGCTTAATGATCAAATTACTATTCCGACTCTCTTTACGTATGGTCACAGGTTTTGTTCAAAGTCTGATTAAACTCTCTGGATTAGATTGGACAGCTCCGGATTATTCCACCCTTTGTCGTAGACAAAAGCATATTGATATTGCGATTAGCTATCAAAAAAGTAGTGATGGACTGCATCTACTCGTAGACTCTACTGGTTTGAAGTTTCTTGGTGAAGGTGAATGGAAACGCAAGAAACATGGGGCTGAATATCGTCGCCAATGGCGTAAGCTTCACATTGCTATAGATGCTAAAACCCTGCAAATACGTGCAGTACAACTCACCACAAATAATGTCAGTGATTCTCAAGTACTCGAAGATTTACTTGCTCAAATTCCCTTGGATGAACCAATTGATTCTGTTTATACAGATGGTGCTTATGACACAAAGCACTGCCGACAAGTCATTTTAGATCGAGATGCACATGCGATCATTCCACCTAGAAAGAATGCAAAGCCTTGGAAGGATCAGCAAGCGAGGTCTATAGAGCGGAACGAATTATTAAAGACAGTCAAACGGCTAGGCAGATCGCTTTGGAAAAAGTGGTCTGGTTATCACCGTCGAAGTTTGGTTGAAACCAAGATGCATTGCATCAAATTATTAGGCGATAAATTAACAGCGCGGAGTTTTCCAAGTCAGGTGAATGAGATCCATGCACGCATGGCAGTCTTGAATAAATTCACAGAATTAGGTCGCCCTCATACCCAAGTTGTCTCTTAAATTTGAGTAGCTTAAGGGAACTCAGCCTTTCAAACCTTTATGCAACAAAGCC
>NZ_JBWYIQ010000074.1:0-1024 GCF_056779795.1 Acinetobacter sp. ANC_7682
TGGTTGTGCGGTAGATTTTGTGTGTAGGCTTCTTCATTTGAAAATTATATCGCTGAAAAACCCTTTACAGATAGGTTTGTGCAACAAAGCCCTTTGAAATTGAACGAATTGATACTTATATTGACTGAAGACAAAATAAGTTTAGATGAATTTATTTTAAAGTGTTCTGTTGTATCGATTGGCTAAGATAAGCAGCATGCGCATATTAATGATGCTCAGACCTTGTCAAAAATCAAACAGGCCTTATAACACTGTGATCAAAAAAATTCGTGGTTTAAAAATCATATAATTAGCCCACCCAAATTTAATTAAAATACCCAACGATAATATGTGTGAATTAAATCACAAAATACACCAAATCAACATATAAGAAAAACTTCACAATATAAGAATTAATTTTTAATAACTTTGAATGAAATTCCAAAATATTTCGTTATGAGTTATTTATCAATATTCAACTAAAATAGTGAGAATTTATTCTCATATTAAATTAAATTCAAAAAAAGAATCACACTTAAATATTTAAAGAAAACAATAATAAAACATAAAATACTGATTTATATATACTATTAATTTTAATAAATATTAATCCAATCACAAATAATATAATAAAATACAAAATATATATAAATAAAATAATTTATCTAAATAACAAAATAACAAAATAACAAATAAAAAAATATTATTGTGACTCACATCTCATTATAACCACCATGATATTAATTCGTTCAAATTAATAATTAAAATAATGTTTGTTTAATTAATCTAAATATTGAACAATAATTAAACACGAAATCTAGCTATTAAAAATCAAGCTAGATCTCAAATAATATCCCATCATTAAGGTGTAATTATGAAATCCGGTGGTGTTTCAAAAAGTATGCTGGCGTTAAACAAATCCGTTATTAAGGTAAAAGAAAGTCAAATCAAAGACTTTAAAATGATTTTCGAGCTTTTTAGAAAAGTTGCAACTTCTCCTAAATCCACGCCTGATTCGATGACGAATTCTACAATTGTTACCTTC
>NZ_JBWYIQ010000075.1:0-976 GCF_056779795.1 Acinetobacter sp. ANC_7682
GACGAAATTTTAAAGACCCCGCTTCAATATCGTGATTTCGAATTACATCTGCCTCAAGGCAATGGTTTAGGTATTGAGTTGGATTTAGACAAGATTGACAACCTTCGCCGCAAATAAGCGACGTGATACATCAGGAGTGAGACATGCTGTTTCATGTACGAATGGATGTGAACATCCCACTGGATATGCCAGTTGAAAAAGCGAATGAGATTAAAGCTGTTGAAAAGGCGTATTCGCAAGAGTTACAGCAACAAGGCAAGTGGCGTCATATCTGGCGAATCACAGGTCAGTATTCAAACATCAGTATTTTTGATGTGGAAAGCAATGAAGAGCTTCATTCAATTTTACAAGGTCTTCCGCTTTACCCATATATGAATATCGAAGTAATGGCGTTAAATCGCCACCCATCTTCTATCCGTGAAGATGATCGTTAAGTTTTAAGTGTCTTGGCTTGATTGATTCAGGCCATGACATCAATACATCCAGAGGTTTTTTAGCGTCATTTTAAACAAGGATTGTGGCAGCGAGCTCAAACACATTAGAAGTCAGCCACCACACAGCAAGCATACTTAAGGAGAAATAGTATGAACCGCGAACAAATTAATGCTTTAGTCAAAAAAATGAACGTTGATACTGCAACAGGTCCTGTTGATGAACGTGTTCAGCAAATCGTTGTACGTTTAGTATCTGACTTATTCCAAGCGATTGAAGATTTAGATTTAAGCCAATCTGAAGTTTGGAAAGGTCTTGAGTACTTTACTGATGCTGGTCAAGCAAACGAATTAGGTCTTTTGGCTGCTGGTTTAGGTCTTGAGCATTTCCTTGATTTACGTGCAGATGAGAAAGATGCTCAAGCAGGTATTACAGGTGGTACTCCACGTACAATTGAAGGTCCATTGTATGTCGCTGGTGCACCAGAATCAGTTGGTTTTGCACGTATGGATGATGGTTCTGAAGAAGGCAAAATCCCAACTTT
>NZ_JBWYIQ010000076.1:0-897 GCF_056779795.1 Acinetobacter sp. ANC_7682
TTTTTATCACCATGGACTGGATATAAAATATAGATGCTGATCACTATGTCTGACAAAGAAATTCAACGTCTTGCAGTTCTGCAAGACGTTCGAGATCATCGTATTACCCAAGTCCGTGCTGCTGAAATCCTGAATCTTTCCACCCGTCAAATTACCCGGTTATTGCAGAAGCTCAATCAAGATGGTGTTTCAGGCATGACGCATGCCAGTCGTGGTCAACCGGGCCATCATCGCCATGACGATTTATTAAAATCGCAATGTCTTTCCATTATTTCTGAACATCTGCTGGGCTTTGGACCTACCTTGGCGCATGAGAAGCTCAGCAGCATGTTTGACCTGAATATCCCGGTAGAAACGGTTCGGCGCTGGATGACTGCAAATGACCTTTGGATTCCGCGATCCAAACGTCTAAAACGCCCATACCAGCCACGCTATAACCGTGATTGCTTCGGTGAGCTGATCCAGATTGATGGCTCATATCATGACTGGTTTGAAGGAAGAGCCACCAAATGCTGTTTGCTGGTTTATATCGATGATGCTACCGGCAAGCTGTTGCATCTACGCTTTTGTGAGGCTGAAACGACCTTTGACTATATGCTTTCAACCCGAGCCTACATTGAGCAATACGGCAAGCCCTTGGCCTTTTATAGCGATAAACACTCGGTATTTAGAGTCAACCAGAAATCCAGGCAAGACAGCCAGATCACGCAATTTGGGCGGATTCTGAATGAGTTAAACATTGATATTATCTTCGCCAATTCACCCCAGGCCAAAGGTCGCGTAGAGCGAGCGAATAGAACCCTTCAGGACCGTTTGATCAAGGAGATGCGCCTGGAAGGCATCTGTTCGATTGCAGAAGCAAATGCCTGGTTGCCCTGCTTTATTGAGCAGTTCAAT
>NZ_JBWYIQ010000077.1:0-872 GCF_056779795.1 Acinetobacter sp. ANC_7682
TAGACCTCTTGCGAAAGTAAAAAATTGTTTATACTCGTCCCATGAAATATGAAAATTTAACTAGATTTAATGATGGGGAATTTAAACGACTTGTTGGCGTTCCTCGTCCATTATTCTTAAAAATGGTATCAGTGTTACAACACGCTGAACTTGCCAAGAAAAAATCTGGAAGACCTCATTCGTTGTGTTTAGAGGATCAATTGTTGTTAACTTTAAATTACTTACGCTGTTATAGAACTCAAATTGAGTTATCCGCCGACTATAACCTAGCTGAAAGTAATGTGAATCGTACGATTCAGAAAGTTGAAAATGCTCTGATTCAATCACGGATTTTCGCATTGCCTAAAAGGAATCAAAAGTTTAGTGAGGAGGATTATGTAATCGTTGATGTCACTGAGTCACAGATTGAGCGTCCCAAAAAAACAAAGAAAATTCTATAGCGGTAAAAAGAAGAAACATACGCTAAAAACACAGGTCATTTTTAACCCAAAATTAAAGCAAATTGTAAGTATACAGATTGAAGATGGCAAAAAACACGATCTGACGATTGCGCGTAAGTATTTGAAGGAGATGGTCATTTATCCTTGTATCATGGCAGATTTAGCCTATAAAGGATTTCATCAGATTAAGAGTAAGTTACTCATTCCAATCAAGAAACCTAAGAATTTATCATTACCCCAAATAGCAAAACAGATCAACCAAGAAATCAGTCGGCGTAGGATCACAATTGAACATATCAACGGCAAACTTAAACATTTTCGGATATTAACAGAACGCTATAGAAATAGACGGAAACGCTTTGGTCTAAGAATGAATTTAATTGCTGGAATGGTGAATTGGATGCTCTTAAATTAACTTTCGCAAGAGATCTA
>NZ_JBWYIQ010000078.1:0-715 GCF_056779795.1 Acinetobacter sp. ANC_7682
GCAGGTCAGCCTGCTGAACTCATCGATGGCTTAATTGAACTCGGTATTAAAGACTTAGTGATCGTCAACAACAACGCAGGTAATGGTGATTACGGCTTGGCTAAACTGTTACAAGCAGGCGCTGTACGTAAAATCATCTGTTCTTTTCCTCGTCAGTCTGACTCTTATGTCTTCGATGAACTCTACCGTGCAGGCAAAATCGAGTTAGAACTTGTACCGCAAGGCAACTTGGCTTGCCGTATTCAAGCGGCGGGTATGGGCTTAGGTCCAATCTACACACCAACAGGTTTTGGTACTTTGCTCGCTGAAGGCAAACCAACCATGAGTTATGAAGGTAAAGACTACGTTTTAGAAAATCCAATCAAAGCTGACTTTGCGTTAATTAAAGCGCATAAGGGCGATCGCTGGGGGAACTTGGTGTACCGTAAATCTGCACGTAACTTTGGTCCAATTATGGCCATGGCAGCAGATATCACCATCGCACAAGTATCAGAAGTCGTGGAACTCGGTGCCTTAGATCCTGAACACATCATCACCCCTGGGATCTTTGTACAACACGTTGTACAAGTTCAACCTGCGCAGTAATTTGAGATTGGAGAAATAAAATGAGTTATCAAAAATTAACCCGTGATCAAATTGCTGAACGTGTTGCACAAGATATTCCTGATGGTGCTTATGTCAACCTTGGGATTGGTTTACCAACTAAAATCTCGAG
>NZ_JBWYIQ010000079.1:0-652 GCF_056779795.1 Acinetobacter sp. ANC_7682
ACGGAAACGCTTTGGTCTAAGAATGAATTTAATTGCTGGAATGGTGAATTGGATGCTCTTAAATTAACTTTCGCAAGAGATCTAATATATAAAAGAAAAAATAGATGTTTATGAGAATTTTAATTTTATTATTAGCTAATAATTTCGCTCATGCAGAAATGATTTTTAAACATGACAAAGAAGGGTTTGTTGATCGCTCTTGGTATGAAGCTGAAAATCAAATTATTGAAAGAAAGCTTTCAGCACAAGCTCCTAGTAAAAAAATTTATGAGCTAAGACAGAGATTTAAAGTCATTGACTCAAATACGCTTGAATATATTCCATATAGTTCTTCGAAAGACACGCTTATGTACATAAAGGAAGTTTGCGAAAAAAGAGAGATGTTACCTGCGAAGGAGCCCATACCTGGCATTAGTTATAGACGAATCAGTATGAAAACACCTTTTGGCATGTCATGTACAGCAAATGATTAAGAGATTCCCTTTTAAGATTAGGAGGTAAATAAAATATTATTAAAAATCATAAATTTATGTATAAAAATAATAGTAAGGACTGGCTTTATTGCACAAACCTATCTGTAAAGGGTTTTTCAGCGATATAATTTTCAAATGAAGAAGCCTACACACAAAATCTACCGCACAACCAATTGGCC
>NZ_JBWYIQ010000080.1:0-625 GCF_056779795.1 Acinetobacter sp. ANC_7682
ATACTAATCGATACCCTATGCGCAAGTACCTTGCGGCTATGCCAATCAATCACAGCACATAAATAAACAAAGCCTTTTGCCATAGGGATATACGTTATATCCGTAGACCACACTTGATTACTGCGCAGAATAGCCAACCCTTTGAGCAGATATGGATATTTACGGTGAGCTTGATTAGCCTGGCTTAAATTTGGTTTGCAATATAACGCCTGAATACCCATTTTCTTCATTAAAGTACGTGTATGACGTCGTCCTATATGATGCCCTTGACGATTCAACAAATCACGCATCATACGACTGCCTGCAAAAGGATATTGCATATGTAATTCATCAATACATCGCATCAGTTTCAGATCTGATGAGCTAACAGGTTTTGGGCGATAATAATAACAACCACGAGAGACTTTCAGTAACTTAGCCTGTTTAGATACTGAAATCTGAAGTGAGTGATCGATTAACTTTTGTGGTTGAAGCGGCCCAGTTTCTTCAACACACCTTCTAAAAAATCAATTTCTAATGCCTGCTCACCGATTTTTGCATGTAACTTTTTAAGATCAATGGGGGGTTCTGATGGAGCTTTTGATTGATCGAAAGCTTGCGAGGAAGCTGAGATCAATTGATTTTT
>NZ_JBWYIQ010000081.1:0-609 GCF_056779795.1 Acinetobacter sp. ANC_7682
ACACAAGTTGTTCTTCATAATCTCTTAATGATCTTTCTAACATCTCGTCAATGCTAGAAGCTGGACTCGAAACACTTAACAACTCAGCAACCTGCTTCGTTCGTTTCCGTGTATCTCGTCGGTATGGGGTGCATTCTATAGATTTTTTCTTCCCTTGCAACCCCTTATTTAAACGAAAACTCATGTATGTTTATTTTTTAAGCAAATTTATGTTTTTTACACTAAAAAATACACAAAAACAATTAATTTAATTAAAAAACCCCAATTAAATTGGGGTTTTTGAGATCAAAAAGCTCTAAATCTTACTCTATGTATTTTTGAGTACTATAATATGAAGTAGCTAGTTTTCGAATTGTTTTCATTTCTTGATCACCATCTATTGAATTTAAGTAATTTAAGAATGCTTCTGCATAGTCCAATCCAACTTCTATTCGACGCTCACCTGTAATTTTTTTCAATGTATGATAGTAATCAGCACCATCAGCTAAAAAATTGATGGTTACAATTTTATATAACTGATCTCTGTACACGACAAATTTCACAGAACCCTTATCCTATCAGGATTCTGCTTTCTTAAAATTGCCAAAATTTCCTTAAACTCTTCTTTTT
>NZ_JBWYIQ010000082.1:0-547 GCF_056779795.1 Acinetobacter sp. ANC_7682
AATCACCATTACCTGCGTTGTTGTTGACGATCACTAAGTCTTTAATACCGAGTTCAATTAAGCCATCGATGAGTTCAGCAGGCTGACCTGCAGTACCAAACCCACCAATCATAATGGTTGAACCGTCTTTAATTTGGGAGAGGGCTTCGGTTAAAGTCTTTTGAGATTTATCAATCATAGCGTTTTATAGATAAAGCTATCTATATCCTTTTAGGTCTTGCAAAAATTTAAACAAATCAAAATGATTAGATTTGGATTGGTCTAAATTCTTTAGTTAAATGAGATAAAGGATGGATGCGAAATCCATCCCTTTATTATTTTTAAGCTGATGCGCGGCGGCGTTCAACTTCAGTAGAAGGCGCACCTTCAACGTCTTTCACTAATTCAATGTCAAATTGAATATGTTTGAACGCACCTTTCAGACCACGACGAGCAATTTCAGCTTCATCAGTTACATCTACAGCAGTTGCCACTAAGCCATCACGCGTTGCAAATGCAAAGTCATCCCAAAGGTATTCATCACCTTCGATGTTGAACTGCGTAGTTA
>NZ_JBWYIQ010000083.1:0-512 GCF_056779795.1 Acinetobacter sp. ANC_7682
CGTCAGTTGTACGGAAGTAGAACTGTGGACGGTAACCGTTAAGGAATGGAGTGTGACGACCACCTTCTTCTTTAGAAAGTACGTATACTTCCGCATCGAATTTAGTGTGTGGCTTGATTGAACCTGGTTTAGAAAGTACTTGACCACGTTGTACGTCTTCACGCTTAGTACCACGTAAAAGTACACCACAGTTCTCGCCCGCACGACCTTCGTCTAGAAGTTTACGGAACATCTCAACACCAGTTACTGTAGTTTTAACTGTGTCTTTGATACCTACGATTTCAACTTCTTCGCCTACTTTAACGATACCAGTTTCTACACGGCCAGTTACTACTGTACCACGACCAGAAATAGAGAATACGTCTTCGATTGGCATCAAGAATGCTTGGTCTACAGCACGTACTGGCTCTGGGATGTAAGAGTCAAGCGCTTCAACAAGAGCAACAACTGCATCTTCACCGAACTGACCAGCTTCACCGTTAAGTGCAGCAAGAGCAGAACCACGGATAACT
>NZ_JBWYIQ010000084.1:0-473 GCF_056779795.1 Acinetobacter sp. ANC_7682
TGTACGGTAGATTTTAGAGGCAGGCTTATTCATTTTGAAATTATATTGCTGAATAAGCTTTTGATGCTAGGTTTGTGCAACAAAGCCGTTTGTGTCTCTTTTAGATAGGTCTCTAAATTCCCTGCCATTCTTGCATTAAGATGTAATTCCATACGTCGAATGTCAGTTGACTTAATTTTACCATTTTCAGGATATAGACATTCAGCCATTAATCCTAAAATGGGACGTAAACCCATCCTTGCATGTGCTTCATGTTTAGGCTCTGCAAACAATCCAATTAAATTCGCACCAAGTAAAGCATTTCGTTGTATTGAAAGCACTTCTGTTTGAGGAGACATTGCATACAACAATAAATCAAGCACACTTCCACTTAAAGCATATATATTAGATCTCTTGCGAAAGTTAATTTAAGAGCATCCAATTCACCATTCCAGCAATTAAATTCATTCTTAGACCAAAGCGTTTCCGTCTAT
>NZ_JBWYIQ010000085.1:0-457 GCF_056779795.1 Acinetobacter sp. ANC_7682
AGGAAGATCTCATGGCTAAGGCTAAGTTTGAACGTAATAAGCCACACGTTAACGTGGGCACAATCGGTCACGTTGACCATGGTAAAACAACTTTAACTGCTGCTATCGCAACTGTATGTGCGAAGAAATTCGGTGGTGAAGCTAAAGACTACGCTGCAATCGACTCTGCACCAGAAGAAAAAGCACGTGGTATTACAATTAATACATCACACGTAGAATACGATTCTCCAACTCGTCACTACGCTCACGTAGACTGCCCGGGCCACGCCGATTATGTTAAAAACATGATTACTGGTGCTGCTCAAATGGACGGCGCGATCCTTGTATGTGCTGCGACTGATGGTCCAATGCCACAAACTCGTGAACACATCCTTCTTTCTCGCCAAGTAGGTGTTCCATACATCGTTGTATTCTTAAACAAATGTGACCTTGTAGACGACGAAGAGCTTCTTGAGCT
>NZ_JBWYIQ010000086.1:0-449 GCF_056779795.1 Acinetobacter sp. ANC_7682
AGTCGTTTAAATTCCCCATCATTAAATCTAGTTAAATTTTCATATTTCATGGGACGAGTATAAACAATTTTTTACTTTCGCAAGAGGTCTAATATACCTTATACCCCCTCCTGAAATTTTCGAAACAAAAGACTTCTTGGTCAGCATTCATTCTTCAGGAGGTGGGCTTCTATATACATCCAAAGCTTGTATAAATAGTTTTGGTGCTGAAAGCCCTTTTGATGATGATTAGTTTAGTTAATATTTGATTCAATAAATCTGCCTCATTTAACATAATGGCTGTTATACGATATGAAATTGTTAGAACCCATTTAAAGTGTCTATATTCTCACCAATAAAAATGTCTGGTTTATGATGGTTTTTATCACCATGGACTGGATATAAAATATAGATGCTGATCACTATGTCTGACAAAGAAATTCAACGTCTTGCAGTTCTGCAAGACGTTC
>NZ_JBWYIQ010000087.1:0-421 GCF_056779795.1 Acinetobacter sp. ANC_7682
AAACCTACAGGGCTATCTCAAGAACTTAGAGAGCGAAGACCAAAGCAAAGCCGCGGCTTTTAAACAAGCGATCATGCTCTTGGCTTCACCAAGTTCAATTGCCGTAGAAAGTAACGAAGACATCCACCTCAGTGCAGATGGACAGATCAACCAAATTGCACAAGGAAGCATTAACACCAGCACGCAAGACAGCATCATCGGACATGCCAGCAAAAAGATCAGCTTATTTGCAGCGCAAGAAGGGGCACGACTGTATGCAGGCAAAGGCAAGATTGAGATTCAAGCTCAAGGGGATGGTGCTGATCGGCTTTGTTGCACAAACCTATCTGGAAAGGGTTTTTCAGCGATATAATTTTCAAATGAAGAAGCCTACACACAAAATCTACCGCACAACCAATTGGCCCGCATATAACCGAGCACT
>NZ_JBWYIQ010000088.1:0-418 GCF_056779795.1 Acinetobacter sp. ANC_7682
TCCAAGGCGAAGGCTATGGACAACTCCGCTTTGATGACACCACAGGACAAATCTCCACCCAACTGCAAAACACCCACGGGGCGAGCCAACTTAACCTAGGGAATCTCAGTCATCCCAAAGCAACAGCAGAAAGTGAAGGACGCGGTGAAGGCTTCGAACTCAGAACTGACCAATGGGGTGCAGTACGGGCGGGCGAAGGCATACTCATCTCCACCTACAAACAAGAACAAGCCAAAGCAAACCATCTTGATGCAAGCGAAGCCAAACAACAACTCGAAAGTAGCTTAAACAACGCCAAAGCTCTCAGTGAAGTGGCACAAAATCAAAAAACTGATCCACTGAGCTTACTCGAAAACCTACAGGGCTATCTCAAGAACTTAGAGAGCGAAGACCAAAGCAAAGCCGCGGCTTTTAAACA
>NZ_JBWYIQ010000089.1:0-415 GCF_056779795.1 Acinetobacter sp. ANC_7682
AGCAGATGTGATTTACCACTTGGTACGTGATGAAGAAAATGGCTTCAAGATTCGTCGCAAGGTGATTAACCTCATTAATTCAACCGATACCCTGGCGGGTATTAGCTATATTTTGTAAGAGGAAATAGGGATTAGCTTTTTGCTAATCCCTATTTGTTTAAAAGGATCGAATGAGAAAAGATGATGTGTTTACATGATGTGGTCGTAAAAGATCGTTATATACAAGGCGGCACAATCGCAGTACTGGAATTGGCATCTGCGAATGAAAATACACTCCCTGAAATCGAAGTAGGGGCACATATTGATGTGCATTTGCCGAATGGTCTAATACGCCAATATTCACTTTGCCAAGATCCTAAACAAGTCGGCATTTTTCGCCTCGGTATTTTGAAAGATCCTCAGTCACGTGGTGGTT
>NZ_JBWYIQ010000090.1:0-400 GCF_056779795.1 Acinetobacter sp. ANC_7682
CTGCAGCTTCTTGTGCTGCAGCAAGCGCTGCTTCTACATCATCCAACTGCTGACCATCAAACTTGCCTTCAGCAATCAAGTCTTCTACTTCTTTAATCGCTTCTTCTAACTTTTGCTCAGCAGTTTTTGCATTGTCAACTACAGTTTCAAGTTTTTCACGAGCATTATCAAAGTCTAGATTTGATAAGTCACCATTATTAGTTAGTGATTGCTCTGCTTCCGTAATTGCTGCTTCAACCACAGCTTTGTCTTCATCAGTGAATTTGCCTGCTGCAACATCTGCTTTTGCTTCTTCAACCGCATCTTTTAATGCTGCTTCAGCTGCATCCTCAATCACTTCTTCCGCTTTAGCTTTCTCTACTGCAGCGTCTAAAGTATCTTTAATTTCAGCGAAGTTTGC
>NZ_JBWYIQ010000091.1:0-393 GCF_056779795.1 Acinetobacter sp. ANC_7682
TCATTAAAATCGAAACTTCGGATGGTTTCATTGGTTGGGGCGAAGCAACCACCATCGGTGGCTTAGGCTATGGTGAAGAAAGCCCTGAAAGCATCAAAACCAATATCGATACTTATTTTGCTCCACTACTCAAAACTTTTACTGATTTCAACATTGCTCAAATTATGCAAGTGTTGAAGAAGAATATTAATGGCAACCGTTTTGCAAAATGTGCCATTCAAACTGCTTTACTCGATATTCAGGCTCAACGTTTAGGTTTGCCGCTGTCTGAAGTGTTAGGTGGCCGTCTGCGTGACAGCGTTCCTGTACTTTGGGTGTTGGCTTCTGGTGATACGGATAAAGATATCGCTGAAGCGAAAAAGATGATCGAAGCTAAGCGTCATAACTTCTTTA
>NZ_JBWYIQ010000092.1:0-340 GCF_056779795.1 Acinetobacter sp. ANC_7682
TTTAAATTCCCCATCATTAAATCTAGTTAAATTTTCATATTTCATGGGACGAGTATAAACAATTTTTTACTTTCGCAAGAGGTCTATTATTTAACTTTAAAACTCAATCGAGTCATCAGATTGTTCGTGGTTATAATGTTTTATAAATTTTAGATTTTAGAATAGTCACTATGAAAAAAATATTGATCTTAACAGGCTTGGCACTTATTTGCAGTCATGATTATCCAACAAATATTACAGATGATAAACTAGATCTCTTGCGAAAGTTAATTTAAGAGCATCCAATTCACCATTCCAGCAATTAAATTCATTCTTAGACCAAAGCGTTTCCGTCTATTTC
>NZ_JBWYIQ010000093.1:0-339 GCF_056779795.1 Acinetobacter sp. ANC_7682
ATGAAGCCCAACCGATTGTACCGAGCAACAACAGCCCGATCGAAGCACAAAAGCTCCGCCTGATTGACGACAACAGCCAATACCAAGCCCTTAACCGACGCAACATTCGCTACCACCGCAGTGATGCGACAGAACAATTTGATACCATCACCAGCTTTATCGGACAACGTAGCCTACAACCCACCGCAGTCCACCTACAACGCTGGCAAGCCACAGCCCTCGAACAAGAAGAAGGCGCAGGCTCAGTCCAAAGCAAACACCAACACAGTGACCACCAAGACAATGCCAGCCTAGGCCTCGAACAAGCATGGCACATCAGCCCTGCATGGATCCAAGACC
>NZ_JBWYIQ010000094.1:0-334 GCF_056779795.1 Acinetobacter sp. ANC_7682
AATTCTACAATTGTTACCTTCAATACCGACGGTAAAAAACTTACCGATCACTTGCTTGCAACATTGAAATGCTGTGATAAAACTATCCCAATGATCACTCGCAATTCGAGCATATTGAACCCCAAGCTTTTTAAGTCTAGCTTTAAGACGTTGAACCGTTGCTAAATCCCGCTTACCCCAAACATAAGCAACAATTTCTCCAGATTCTCGATGGTAGGCATAAATAAGCCATTGTTTATTTTTCTTATTCCCTACAAAAGTCCAAAGTTCATCGACTTCAAGACATTCGTAGTGGCTTTGTTTAGGCTGAATCTGATAGATCGATTCACTTAAG
>NZ_JBWYIQ010000095.1:0-324 GCF_056779795.1 Acinetobacter sp. ANC_7682
GGAATGTCGTCGATGACGTTTTATTTGGCTGTGCCAACCAAGCCGGTGAAGATAATCGTAACGTCGGTCGTATGTCGGCGCTTTTAGCAGGGATTCCTTATACAGTACCTGCAACCACAGTCAACCGTTTATGTGGTTCATCACTCGATACCGTAGCAATGGCCGCGCGTGCCATTAAAGCTGGTGAAGCTGACGTGATTGTGGCAGGTGGTGTTGAATCTATGTCACGTGCTCCATTTGTGATGGGTAAATCTGAGAGTGCATTTGGTCGTAGTCAAAAGATTGAAGACACCACCATGGGCTGGCGTTTTATCAACCCGAAGC
>NZ_JBWYIQ010000096.1:0-292 GCF_056779795.1 Acinetobacter sp. ANC_7682
AAAACCGCAATTCCCTATAAGATATATGCCTTTTAAGATCAAATTCATCCCCAATTTCTGCGGACAACTTTTGGGATAAGTTTTAATCAATTTTGTACGCCTTGGCTCACATTCATTCAGGTATTTTGCGTCTATACCAATCCCCCTCAATTTTCTATGATGAACACATAGAGAGCAGGATGCTCCAGATAACAATAAGAAATCGTAGCAATGGAATATGCAGGTACGACAGGAGTTATACCAACGCATCAAATACGTAAAAAAGCCCAACAGGATGTTGGGCTTTTTTATT
>NZ_JBWYIQ010000097.1:0-291 GCF_056779795.1 Acinetobacter sp. ANC_7682
GGTGGTGTTTCAAAAAGTATGCTGAAAAAAACAATATGGCTTTTGATAAAATAGAGGTATGAAAATAACGCTACAAATCAAATGTCCTACCTGTCTAAGTAACAATATAAAGAGAAATGGCATCAAAGTAGATGGGAAACAAAACCATCAATGCAAAGATTGCAAACGTCAGTTTATTGGTGATCATGCATTAAGCTATCAAGGGTGTAATTCAGGTATTACCGGCAAGATATTACATTTAATGGTCAGAGGAAGCGGTGTAAGAGATATTGCTGAAGTCGAGCGTATCAG
>NZ_JBWYIQ010000098.1:0-280 GCF_056779795.1 Acinetobacter sp. ANC_7682
TCACAAATTGAGTTTTTTAAAGCTTCTCATTATGTGATTTGTTATGACACACGTGGTCATGGTGCATCGGACGCGCCTCAAGGTCCATATAGCATTGATCAACTTGGTCAAGATGTGGTGAATTTACTCGACCATTTAAATGTTGAAAAAGCTGCATTCTGTGGTATTTCGATGGGTGGTTTGACAGGTCAATGGTTAGCGATCAATCATCCTCAACGCTTTAGTCATGTGATTGTGTGTAATACCGCCGCTAAAATTGGCAATGAAAATGCTTGGAATG
>NZ_JBWYIQ010000099.1:0-275 GCF_056779795.1 Acinetobacter sp. ANC_7682
TATTGCAATCAGCTACCAAAAAAGTAGCGATGGGCTGCATCTACTCGTAGACTCTACAGGCATGAAGTTTCTAGGTGAGGGCGAATGGAAACGCAAGAAACATGGAGCTGAATATCGTCGCCAATGGCGTAAACTACATATTGGTATAGATGCCAAAACCCTACAAATACGCGCTATTCAGCTCACAACCAATAATGTCAGTGATTCACAGGTGCTTGGTGATTTACTTAATCAGATTCCACAAGATGAGCAGATTGACTCTGTTTATACCGATG
>NZ_JBWYIQ010000100.1:0-261 GCF_056779795.1 Acinetobacter sp. ANC_7682
TGCTCGGTACAATCGGTTGGGCTTCATCAATGAGCCAGTTAATGCCTTCACTGCGTAGTAAGCGAGTCAGAAAGTCGTAGTCGCTTTCGTTACTTTGCATGATAAAGGGTCGGATGTCGTATTGTTGTTGTAGTCCACTGTGGTCTAGGCTGAGGCTCGAGGCAAAGAGTGGGCTTTTGTTTTGCCATTCTTCAAAGAGGATTTCCACCACTTCGACCACGGATTTGTTCATAAATACGCGGCTGTTGCGGCGTTTGTGCC
>NZ_JBWYIQ010000101.1:0-258 GCF_056779795.1 Acinetobacter sp. ANC_7682
GTGAAGGCATTAACTGGCTCATTGATGAAGCCCAACCGATTGTACCGAGCAACAACAGCCCGATCGAAGCACAAAAGCTCCGCCTGATTGATGACAACCGCCAATACCAAGCGCTTAACCGACGCAACATCCGCTACCACCGTAGTGATGCGACAGAACAATTTGATAGGGCTTTGTTGCACAAACCTATCTGTAAAGGGTTTTTCAGCGATATAATTTTCAAATGAAGAAGCCTGCACACAAAATCTACCGCACAAC
>NZ_JBWYIQ010000102.1:0-246 GCF_056779795.1 Acinetobacter sp. ANC_7682
AAGGCTATGGCGCACGCTTCCTTCCTCGAATCAATGAAATCGTGGTTATCGACTTCTTTGACGGCAACATCGACCGTCCCTTTGTGGTGGGACGCCTACATGAAGCCCAACGCAGCCCAACCCGATTCGACAGTCAAGGCCAACTGCCAGACACAAAAAAACTCGCAGGGATTAAAAGTAAAGAAGTCCAAGGCGAAGGCTATGGACAACTCCGCTTTGATGACACCACAGGACAAATCTCCACCC
>NZ_JBWYIQ010000103.1:0-243 GCF_056779795.1 Acinetobacter sp. ANC_7682
AAGCTGTACTTGGACCCATCAATGACTCATCCGCCATAATGGCAATATCAAAACGACGAGTTAAACGCTCCATGGCATCAATATTGTCAATCGCACATGGCTGTTCAATTAGATCCACACCACCATCTTGCAGAAGCTGGATACCTTTGATGGCTTCTAACTCAGACCAAGCACGGTTCACATCGACACGGATAGAAATATCAGCACCTAACGCTTTTTTGATGGTGAGAACATGCTCAACAT
>NZ_JBWYIQ010000104.1:0-243 GCF_056779795.1 Acinetobacter sp. ANC_7682
GGGCTTCATCAATGAGCCAGTTAATGCCTTCACTGCGTAGTAAGCGAGTCAGAAAGTCGTAGTCGCTTTCGTTGCTTTGCATGATGAAGGGTCGGATGTCGTATTGTTGTTGCAATCCACTGTGGTCTAGGCTGAGGCTAGAGGCAAAGAGCGGGCTTTTGTTTTGCCATTCTTCAAAGAGGATTTCCACCACTTCGACCACGGATTTGTTCATAAATACGCGGCTGTTGCGGCGTTTGTGCC
>NZ_JBWYIQ010000105.1:0-239 GCF_056779795.1 Acinetobacter sp. ANC_7682
CTTCACGGATGCACAAGGTCAATATACAGCATTAACCACAATGCCTGTAGGTTATGGCTGCCCACCAGAAGGTACAACTCAGTTTGTATTAGACAAACTTGGTCGTCACGGTAACCGCCCTTCACACGTGCATTACTTCGTCACTGCGCCTGGCTACCGTAAATTAACTACGCAGTTCAACATCGAAGGTGATGAATACCTTTGGGATGACTTTGCATTTGCAACGCGTGATGGCTTAG
>NZ_JBWYIQ010000106.1:0-234 GCF_056779795.1 Acinetobacter sp. ANC_7682
CCATGAGTAGATGCAGCCCATCGCTACTTTTTTGGTAGCTGATTACAATATCAATATGCTTTTGTCTTCTACAAAGCGTGGTGTAATCTGGTGCGGTCCAATTTAATCCGCAAAGTTTAATCAGACTTTGCACAAAGCCAGTAACCATACGTAAAGACAGACGGAATAAGGATTTAATCATTAAGCAGCATTGGATGGCTGCGTCGGAGTAGGTTTGATTTCGCCCTTGTTTGC
>NZ_JBWYIQ010000107.1:0-231 GCF_056779795.1 Acinetobacter sp. ANC_7682
TTGAAGGTCCATTGTATGTCGCTGGTGCACCAGAATCAGTTGGTTTTGCACGTATGGATGATGGTTCTGAAGAAGGCAAAATCCCAACTTTGATTATTGAAGGTATCGTTAAAGATACTGAAGGTAACATCATTGAAGGTGCTAAAGTTGAAGTTTGGCATGCAAACAGCTTAGGTAACTACTCGTTCTTTGATAAGTCTCAATCTGACTTCAACTTACGTCGTACGATCT
>NZ_JBWYIQ010000108.1:0-224 GCF_056779795.1 Acinetobacter sp. ANC_7682
GCAATTCCCTATAAGATATATGCCTTTTAAGATCAAATTCATCCCCAATTTCTGCGGACAACTTTTGGGATAAGTTTTAATCAATTTTGTAAGCCTTGGCTCACATTCATTCAGGTATTTTGCGTCTATACCGATCCCCCTCAATTTTCTATGATGAACACATAGAGAGCAGGATGCTCCAGATAACAATAAGAAATCGTAGCAATGGAATATGCAGGTACGAC
>NZ_JBWYIQ010000109.1:0-224 GCF_056779795.1 Acinetobacter sp. ANC_7682
TATTGGTATAGATGCTAAAACCCTGCAAATACGAGCAGTTCAGCTTACAACCAATAATGTCAGTGATTCACAGGTACTTGGTGATTTACTTAATCAGATTCCACAAGATGAGCGAATTGACTCTGTTTATACGGATGGAGCTTATGACACCAAGCAATGCCGTCAGGTCATTGCAGATCGGCAAGCGCATGCGGTGATTCCACCTAGAAAAAATGCGAAACCAT
>NZ_JBWYIQ010000110.1:0-217 GCF_056779795.1 Acinetobacter sp. ANC_7682
AACCCCAAGCTTTTTAAGTCTAGCTTTAAGACGTTGAACCGTTGCTAAATCCCGCTTACCCCAAACATAAGCAACAATTTCTCCAGATTCTTGATGGTAGGCATAAATAAGCCATTGTTTATTTTGCTTATTCCCTACAAAAGTCCAAAGTTCATCGACTTCAAGACATTCGTAGTGGCTTTGTTTAGGCTGAATCTGATAGATCGATTCACTTAAG
>NZ_JBWYIQ010000111.1:0-213 GCF_056779795.1 Acinetobacter sp. ANC_7682
TGGGTGCGAAAAAAGTCTTTATTACCACCGATCATGTCACTAAAAAAGGCGAACCTAAAATCGTTGCTGAGCTGACTTATCCTGCGACAGGTTTGAAATGTGTAGACCGCATTTACACCGATCTTTGTGTGATTGATGTGACGGCAGATGGCATGAAAGTCATTGAGAAAGTTGAAGGCTTATCTTTTGAAGAGCTTCAATCGATGACGGGTG
>NZ_JBWYIQ010000112.1:0-213 GCF_056779795.1 Acinetobacter sp. ANC_7682
ATCCTCAGTCACGTGGTGGTTCAACATGTGCATTTGAGCAACTTACACCGGGTATGCAGTTGCAGGTGAGTGCACCAAGAAACTTATTCCCTTTGGTTGATGCTTCCCACTCAGTGTTGATCGGTGGCGGTATTGGCATTACACCACTCATTACCATGGCATATGAGCTACTAGCCCAAGGTAAATCATTTGAATTGCATTATTGTGGCAGTA
>NZ_JBWYIQ010000113.1:0-211 GCF_056779795.1 Acinetobacter sp. ANC_7682
AAGTAAATCACCAAGTACCTGTGAATCACTGACATTATTGGTTGTAAGCTGAACTGCTCGTATTTGCAGGGTTTTAGCATCTATACCAATATGAAGTTTACGCCATTGGCGACGATATTCAGGTCCATGTTTCTTGCGTTTCCATTCGCCCTCACCTAGAAACTTCATGCCTGTAGAGTCCATGAGTAGATGCAGCCCATCGCTACTTTTT
>NZ_JBWYIQ010000114.1:0-209 GCF_056779795.1 Acinetobacter sp. ANC_7682
GTTCTGCAACGGATAAGATTAGTAATGATCATAATTTTAAACTGGGTGTAACCGGTCAAGAAGCCGGAAGTACTGTCCAGTATCTGGTGTCTAACGATCAGGGTGCGACCTGGCAAGAGACTACAGCAGAGCAGTCGAATCTGGCGGATGGCATTTATCAATTCAAAGCCGTCGTGACTGATGTTGCTGGTAATACAGATGAAACAGCG
>NZ_JBWYIQ010000115.1:0-208 GCF_056779795.1 Acinetobacter sp. ANC_7682
CAATTGAAAAATATGGATCACCTGAAATATTGAATACAGACCAAGGCAGTCAGTTCACCAGTGATGCATTTATTGATGTATTGAAATCAAAGGGCATTCAAATCAGTATGGATGGTAAAGGTCGATGGATTGATAATGTGATGGTTGAACGATTATGGCGGAGCGTTAAATATGAAGAGGTGTATCTCAAAGCTTATAGCAGTGTCAC
>NZ_JBWYIQ010000116.1:0-206 GCF_056779795.1 Acinetobacter sp. ANC_7682
ACTGATCAAGGAACCCTGTTTAGAACCACTGGTATCATCACCGAAGCCTCACAAGGACAAAGCGATGGGGCACTGACCCTCTACAAACTCACGCTCAACGATGCAACAAACTTGTGGCACAAACGCCGCAACAGCCGCGTATTTATGAACAAATCCGTGGTCGAAGTGGTGGAAATCCTCTTTGAAGAATGGCAAAACAAAAGCCC
>NZ_JBWYIQ010000117.1:0-204 GCF_056779795.1 Acinetobacter sp. ANC_7682
ATGGTGGCACGATGCTTGAAGGTTCTGTTGGCACCATCGCTTCTGCACATTTGTTCTCGACCTTTGAGAATTTGGCATATGGCACTGAATTGTTTGGTCCATTGCTGTTAACAGACGAAATTTTAAAGACCCCGCTTCAATATCGTGATTTCGAATTACATCTGCCTCAAGGCAATGGTTTAGGTATTGAGTTGGATTTAGACA
>NZ_JBWYIQ010000118.1:0-203 GCF_056779795.1 Acinetobacter sp. ANC_7682
CTTATTCCCTACAAAAGTCCAAAGTTCATCGACTTCAAGACATTCGTAGTGGCTTTGTTTAGGCTGAATCTGATAGATCGATTCACTTAAGGTTCGTAATACCTTGCCAATGCTGATACGCTCGACTTCAGCAATATCTCTTACACCGCTTCCTCTGACCATTAAATGTAATATCTTGCCGGTAATACCTGAATTACACCCTT
>NZ_JBWYIQ010000119.1:0-202 GCF_056779795.1 Acinetobacter sp. ANC_7682
ATAGGAAGCGTACTTTGATGCGTCCCCATTCATCGACATGGATTTCTTCTCCTGCAGGTCCCACCACTTTGGCGCGTTGCGGATGGGTGCTAGGTCGATGTTGTAGTGGGTTGTATTCGGGTACGGTTTTGATGTTGCGTCGTTGTAGGATGAGTTCGCTGGCTTGGCGTTCTTGGTCCGTGTGGGTTGCTTGGTTGGTGTC
>NZ_JBWYIQ010000120.1:0-201 GCF_056779795.1 Acinetobacter sp. ANC_7682
AGCCGACTTGGCTGTCTCTGACGCTGGCTTTGGCGATGAATTGTTTGCTTTGTCCAGCGTAGTAGTCGCTGAGGTGTTGGTTGAGTTTTTCGACTTGGCTGTTACCTGAGGCGGTGGCTTGGTCTTCGCCTTTGAGGTCTTGGATCCATGCAGGGCTGATGTGCCATGCTTGTTCGAGGCCTAGGCTGGCATTGTCTTGGT